>DATHUB010000036.1:0-3228 GCA_035462695.1 Coriobacteriia bacterium
TCGTCGATCTGCTCGGCGGACCTCAGCTCGAGATGGTGGGTGTAGCGGCCGGGCCGCGGTTCGACGATCTCTTTCCACCGAGGGGAGCCATCGCGGCGGGGCAGGTCGACGGTCAGTACCAGAGGGGCGATCTGACCTCTCAGATACTTGCCGGGGATCCAGACCCACGCGAAGCCGAGTCGACGTCGAAACGCCACCTGGCTTCTGGTGACGCGCTGCTCGTAGCCGCCGACGGAATCGAGTGCCTCCACCACTGCCCGGTATAGCTCGCGTGACGCGTCGTGTCCCGCGAAGTACTCCTCGAGTGGTACCGGCTCTCCTCGCATCGACGCTCCGCCCTCGCTACTCGTCGATCGATACTTCGATGTCGACGTTCGCGTCGGCGCCTGCCTCGGCGAGTGCCGCCATCCACTCCTCTTCCACGAGGGACGGCGGAACGAGCACGACTGCGGACATCGTGAACAGGGTCACTCCCGTCGTTGCTGCCGAGGTGGTGCCGGTCTCGGCCGACTCGATGTTGATGCCGCGCTGCGATAGACCGGCGGCGATCTCGCGGACGATTCCCTCGTGATCAGCGCCACTGACGTCCACCCGATAGCGCGACCAGCCCGCGAAGGCATCGCTCGAGGTGCTCGTCTCGCTGGTCGTCACCTTGTAGCCGGCGGACGCGAGATGCCCGAGTGCGCGCTCGACTTCGCCCGCCCTCTCGGATGGAAGCGACACGAGCATGAGGATCGCGAACTCTCCGCCGAGCCGAGCCATCCGGCTGTTCTCGACGTTAGCACCAAGGCCGAGAAGTGCCTCGGCGACGTCCTCGACGATCCCGACGCGGTCCGGTCCCGTGAGTGTGAGAACGATGCTGGTGTTCATGACTGTCCTTCCGTTCGCGATGCACTGAGCAGGCCTTGCAGGGCTCGAGTGATGAACCACGTCGCGGTTCCGACGACGAGCAGGGTGACCAGGAGGATTGCATCCTCTGCCGACAGCACGGTTTGGCCGCTCGCGGACTCGATCCAGGGCTCGTCCAAGGAGGGAAGCGAATGGCCGGTGAGGTAGAGGTCGACGATCGCGAGCCCCACGGCGGTGACGAGAGCCGCGAACCAAGTCACGGCCACGGTGATCCCGACCCGGATGAGGATGACCATCGTCTTCGACATGATCGATGCGTCCTACTTTCGCAGCAGCCGACTACCGAGATTGTGTCACAGAGGTGTCCCGGTTGAGACGGTATAGACGAGAAGAGGCAGCAGCGTATCGATGAGGGAATGCACTCGGCGGAATCTCCTTTTGCCCGCAGGATGTGAGCGCTAGCTCGGTTCGTGGGTAGGTTGCCTCCACGGGGCGCGTCAAAGGAGGACGACATGACCACGATGCAGGAGCTCAGCACGGACCTACGGGCGTTCGTGAACATGTATAAGTGGCAGAGGATAGAGCCCGTGCCCTTCGCACCCATGAGCAAGCCGCTGTCGGAGGCGCGCGTGGGCCTCGTCGTGATGGCGTGCATGACGATGCCGGACCAGGAGCCGTTCGATGTGGGGCAGCCGGACAACGATCCGAGCATCCGCATCGTCCCTTCGGACACGGACCCGCAGACTCTCGTGAACACCTATCGCGATCAGGGCTTCGACCACGCCGGACTCGCGGAGGATGCGAATCTGCTCATACCGCTCGACCGGCTGCGGGAGATGGCCGCCCAGGGCGAGATCGGTGAGCTGTCCCCGCGGGTCATCTCCATCTGCGGCCACCTGCCGCACCCGAAGGCTCTGATGGATTCGACGGCGCCAGCGATAGCGCGCCTCTTCCTCGACGACGACGCGGACGCAGTCTTGCTCGTGCCGGCTTGACCGATGTGCAACCAGACCGTGGGTCTGGTCGGCGCAGAGATCGAACGGCACGGGATTCCCACGACAACCCAGATCTACCTGCGCAACGTTGCCGAGATGCTTCAGCCGCCGAGAGCGCTGTGGGTGCCCTTCGCGCACGGCTACGCCCTCGGCAAGCCGAACGACCGGAATCTGCAGTTGAGCGTGTTGCGGCAGACGTTCGCCCTGCTAGACGAGCCAGGTCCAGGTCCCGTGATCAAGGACTACGTGGCCGAGAAGATCCCTATCGGAATGCACATGGGATAGGAAGGCGGCGCTCGGCAGGGAGGCACCGCCTGATTCAGGTATAGAGCGATTCGCCCTCCGCGGTCAGACGCTCGATCCACATCTGCCTGAGCTCTTCGAGGTCGAGCTTGGAATAGTAGCCGGGCTCCTCCGGGGGCTCCAGCTCGTCGAGCGCCTCAATGACGAAGGCGTCGGGACCGAGGCGGTCCCAGTCCGCCTGCAGCGCGCGGTTGGGGTGCGCGGAGTTGTCGAGCTGGAAACGCATGCGGTTGAGCATCCCCGGCAGGTTCACGCTCACTCCGATGAACGACCTCGCCTGGGCGATGTTGCGCACCCGGAAGACGCCCATCGGCAGCTTCGTCTCTTTGTACTGCCTGAGGAGCGCTTTCCGGTCGGTCGGCATGGCCTCAGTCCCTACCCATCTCGTGCGCGAACGACGATTCGGCGAGACCGCGAGCGTGCTCTCGCACGTCGCTCGGCCAAGACTCTGTGTTTGCGAGGAATCCGTCGCTGTCTCCGGCGAACAATGCACGCGACGCATCTTCGAAACCCTGCTCGTCGCCCGCCAAGGCGAACATGAAGCGGTAGGTGGCGTCCCGAGCGAGGCGAATGCGGTCCTCGTCGGCGCCAGCCAGCCGAGCCTTCTCGACCAGCTTGCGGAGTGTTACAGAAGCACCGCCCGGCTGCCCGGCCAGCCACTCCCAGTGGCGAGGGAGCAGCGTAATCTCTCGCGCGACGACCCCGAGCTTCGGTCGGCCGGGCTTGCGAGCTCCGGAGCCCGGCTCCTCGGCCGTCGACTCTGCGGACGACTCGCAGGCTTCGGCCTCGGGCAGACGCCCGAGCACGTCCTCGAGAGAGCCGCGGAGATCCAGCTCCACCTGCTGGCTGGACTCGACCTCGAAGACGAGCAGGGGTTCGTTCTCTCCGCTCGCGGAGACTGATTTGGCGGCAGCTGCGACGTCACGAAGCTCGCCACGCGCCACTCGGCGCGAACCGGCGAAGGCTATGTATGAGGGCGAGGCATGCTCGTTCACCGGCGTTCCTGACTTGGATGATTCAATTGGCGGCCGTGATTCTACCCGGAGAAAATACGGTGCGTCAATAACATCCGGATAAAACT
>DATHUB010000037.1:0-5533 GCA_035462695.1 Coriobacteriia bacterium
ATCCTCGGCGGTCACCTCATCGTCACTATCGCTCAAGAAGAAGTCGCCGAACGAGTTCTCAGCCATGAAAAGAGCACCTCCCACGCAGCCCCGGAAATCGCACGCTCAGACAAGCTTGGGCAGGCCCGCAGCGACGAGTCGAATCATCCTCTCACGAAGCCAAACCCCGTACAACACGACCTAAGCGGTTCAGAACCGAGCTTGGAGGAGCCCCGACGCTAGACGACCACACGCAGTATCTCTTCGATAGAGGTCTGCCCCAGCTTCACTTTCTCGAACCCATCATCGCGGAGCGTCCGCATGCCCTCGACGACTGCCTGCCGCTTGACCGCGTCAGCCGAGGCGTTCTCGACGGTAAGGCGTTCAAGCTGCTCCGACATCGTCATGACCTCGTGGATGCCCATGCGGCCGCGGTAGCCGATTCCGTTGCATTTGCGGCAACCCCGCGCCCGGTACAGTTTCGGCGGATGGCCCGGCTCGAACGGGAAGGCTATGCGCTCCAAGGCGGCCTCTTCCGGTATGTACTGCTCGCGGCACTCGGAGCACAAGCGACGCGCGAGCCTCTGCGCCACCACTAGTGTCACAGCCGAGGCGGTGAGGAACGGCTCGATCCCCATCTCCGTAAGCCGCGTGATGGCCGACGGCGCGTCGTTCGTATGCAGCGTCGACAGCACGAGGTGACCGGTGAGCGCGGCCTCGATGGCGATCGTCCCGGTCTCTCGGTCTCGGATCTCACCGATCATGACCTTGTCGGGGTCTTGTCGGAGAATCGAACGAAGCGCGGCGGCGAAGGTCAGGCCGGCCTTCTCGTTCACGTGCACCTGAGACAGGCCAGCCAGCCGGTACTCCACGGGATCCTCGACGGTGATGAGGTTGGACCTCGGGTCGTTCGTCTCGTTGATTGCCGCGTATAGAGTAGTCGACTTACCCGAGCCGGTCGGGCCGGTGACGAGAATGGCACCGTACGGCAGCCCCAGCGCCCATAGCAGGCGCTCCCTGTTGTACTCGAGGAAGCCCAGGTCCTTGCTCGACATCATGATCGAGTCCTTGCGAAGCAATCGCAGAACAGCCAGTTCTCCGTGTACCAGCGGCAGCGTCGCAACTCGGAAGTCGACCGATTTCCCGTCGAGAACGACGCCGAATCGTCCGTCCTGAGGCACGCGTCGCTCCGAGATATCCATGCTCGAGGTGATCTTCAAGCGGCTGAGAAGCTGCTTGTGCAGCGACCGCGGCGTGACGAGGACTTCCTGGCACACTCCGTCGATGCGGTAGCGCACGCGCATGTCGTGTTCGCGGGGCTCGATGTAGATGTCACCCGCGCCCTGCCTGATGGCATCGGTGACGATCTGATTCATCAGCTTGGCCGTGGTGGAATCCTCGCCGGCCGCCGCATCGTCAGAGTCATCACGGCCGATGGAGACCTGATCCTGAAGATCGCCGAGCATGTCCTCGACGTTCGCCTGATTCGCGCTGAACCGCTCGATCGCCCCGATGATCTCGCTCTCGGGCGACACGACGATGCGAATGTCCATGCCGGTCACAATGCGCAGGTCATCGACCGCGAAGATGTTGGCCGGGTCGGCGACCGCGACCACGAGCGTGTTGTCTTCGATTTTGATCGGGAGCGCGAGATACCGCTGCATGAGATCAGTGCTGATCAGCATCGCCGCGTTGGGATCCGTGTCGTATGAGCCCACATCGACGAAGGCCACGCCCATCTGGTCAGCGACAGCGTGGGCAACAGCGGTCTCAGTTGCATGGCCAAGCTCTTCGAGCACACTAGGCAGGGACCGGCCTCCGCTGTTTGCCAAGGCGTCATTCAGTTGCTCGTGCGTGATCAGACCAGATCGCACGAGCATCTTGCCGAGCCTGTTGCTTGTCGCTGCCGTCATCCGTCCCGCCGTCTTCTAGCCAGTAGCTCTGCGTGTATCCAAGGCCGCCTTCGCGGCAGCGCGCATCACGTCTCTCGGCGCAGCCGTCCCCTCGCCCAGCCAGATGTCGACCGCCGTCGCACCTTGGCACACCAGCATGCCGAGCCCATCAGCGGTCTTGGCGCCGGCTGCCTCCCCCGCCCTCACCAGGGCCGTTGGGATGGGCGTTCCATAGACCATGTCGTAGACGACTTGGCCGGACCTCAACCAGTCAGTGTTCAACGGGCTCGGGTCGCCTGCTCGCATTCCTACTGGAGTTGCGTTCACCACCAGTTGAGCAGCGGCAACCAGCTCGCCCGCTGACGCCATGTCGCGCGCCCTCAATGTGACGCTACCTGCGTGTTCACTCATACGTTCGACCAACTCCTGCCCGCGGGAAATCTCCCGGGCGACCACGGTCACACTCCGGGCGCGGCCGAGAATGAGAGCAACGAGCGCTGCCCCGGCCGCCCCGCCGGCACCTACTACCACGACGTCTTTATCGGCAGGAACGAAGTCGCACTCCAGTTCCAGCGCCTCGAGAAGACCACGCCCGTCTGTGTTGTAGCCGACGAGCCTCCCGTCAACGCAGTGAACCGTGTTGACTGCGCCTGCCATGCTTGCAGCCGCGGCGACCTCGTCACAAAGCTCGAGCATCGCCTGCTTGTACGGCATGGTCACGTTGAAGCCGACGAAATCGAGAGAGCGGACAGCCGCGACCAGTCGGCGCAGCCCCACCTCGTCGGAGACGTCGAAGGGCACGTACACCCAGTCGAGCTCCATGTGCTCGTACGCCGCGTTGTGCATCGCGGGAGAGAGGGAGTGCGCGAGTGGCGTTCCCACGACCCCCGCAAGCCTGGTGCTGCCGCTGATGGGGCGCATGCGGGCTCCTTACCGTTGGGCGCGACTTGGGCCGAGTCTAGGGCAGGGGCGCTCTGCCCGCCAGAAGCATGCGCTCCAACCGACGAAGGATGAGCGTGTGCGGGAGATCGCTCTCTGAGAGCGGGAGCACCATCACTGTGGTCATGCCGAGCAGATTGCCACCGAGTATGTCGGTGAACATCTGATCGCCGATCACGGCAGTGTTCCTCTTATGCGATCCGAGGAGTCGAACGGCACTGCGAAACCCGAAGGGCAGGGGTTTGAGAGCGCGAGGCACCATGCACAGGCCGAGAGAATCGGCGATCCTCTTCACATGGTCGTGCCAGTTGTTCGAGACAAGACACACCTTGAACCCCTCGCCGAGCAGCTTCGACGACCACTCGGTGAGCTCCTCCGCCATCTCGCCCGTATCTCGAGGAAGGATCGTGTTGTCGATGTCCACCAACAGGGTGTCCACACCTGCGTCACGCAGGGCTGCGAGGTCGATGTCGGTGACACGTCGATAGAAGAAGGTCGGTGAGAACAGCGGCATCTAGTGGTCTTGCACCCCATCGTGGTCGTGGTCGTGGTCCGCAGTCACGTCGCCAGAGGCGGCCAGTTCAGCGGAGGCCTCCTCGAGCCGGGCAGCCAGCTCATCGTCTCCGTCAAGCGTGAACGCGGTCCGGAAAATGACGAAGCTCTCGAATGCGTCGTCCGTGCTGTCGTAGCGCATGCCCTTGGCTATGCCCTCCTTCGACAGCCGGACCATCTCCGGGAGGTTCTTCGTCTTATCCTCCATCATAAGCATCTGCACGAGGTTGGCGCGCATTAGCCCGGACTTGGGATTCTGTGCCACGCCCTCCCTGGCCACGGCTATCCCGCCCTCTTGGTCTCCCGTCGAGGCCACTGCGTAGGCCGCGTAGTAGTAGGCGTGCACGAACTGAGGATCGAGGATGGTGATGAGGCGCAGCGACGGCAGCATGAACGTCTGCTCGGCGACGGATTTCTCCTGATAGTAGCCATCATGGATCGGGTCAAGTCGGTTCCACAACACCGCGGCTGCGAACGTGCGCAGTCCGCCGATGAAAGCGAATCCGGTCTTTCCGAGCACTTGTCCCGTAGCCGAGCGCCCCTCCGTTGACGCGGTGACACTCGCCACCGCCTGCGCGGAAACAAGAACGCACAGGAGCACCATCACGATTGCGGTCATTCTGGTGCGGTCGGATATCACAGGTCCCTGCCTCCGAACGATACGGCTGCGCCGAGCAGGAGCAGAGCAGCCCACGCAAAGAACGCGACGAGCATCGAGACCGTGTACGCGAAGCTGACACCCGAGCCGTGGGCCACGGCGCTGATCACGTTGAACACCTCGAGCGATGGCACCCACCACTGCGCCGAGGCGTCAGGGATGAGCAACCCGGCCCACGTGTGACCGACGAAGAGGAAGGCAAGCGCGCCCACAATCGACGTGACCGGGCTGAACCGCGTCGACAGCAGGACGGTCAGGGCCATGACCACTCCCGCCTCGAGCCAGACGGCAAGCGCTCCGACGAACAGGACGAGCATGACCTCTTGGTACAAGAAGTAGCCGGCGACGACGGAGATGACGGCGAAGGCCGCCAAGACAACGCCCGTGACAGCGAAGATGCCGACCCAGGTCGCCGTCACGTACTGCCAGCGCCGGACGTCGCGCGCAAGGATGCTGAACACCGTCCGGCGCTCAACCTCGTTCGGAACGCGCGTCGCAGAGAGCGTGAGCCCGACAACCAGCGCCGCGACGAACATGAGCGACTGGGTGACCTCACGATAGACGGATGAGACGACAGCGTCGCCGTACGACGGCAGAGACGGTACCGCAAGCGCCAGAAGGGCTGCGAAAACCAGCACGACCCAGATCACTCGGCGGCGGACCGCGTCCGCGATGACCGCCTGAACCATTGCCAGGGAGGCTTGCATCTAGCGATCCCCTCCCTCTGCCGGTGCTTCAAGAAGTCGCGAGAAGTAGTCCTCGAGCGAGTCGCGCTTTGGGGAGATCGATTCGACGCGCCAGCCTGCATCATCCAAGGCGTCTACGACTCCTCGGAGGCTCTCCTCGGCGACTGAGAACGCGCATGAACCGCCGCTGAATGCGGTACCGGTGACCTCGCGGCCGACTGCAGGGGGGAGTTCTCCGCTGCCGCGTGCGACCACGGCGACTTGGCCCGCCGCGTTCAGCAGATCGTTGATATCGCCTCTGGCCGCTACGCGACCACGGTTGAGGATCGTCACTTCGTCGCACACCGCTTCTACCTCAGAGAGCTGGTGGGACGAGAGCAGCACAGTCGTGCCTGATGAGCGCAGCTCGAGCATCAGATTGCGGACGTCGCGCTGTCCGACGGGGTCAAGTCCCGATGCCGGCTCGTCCAAGACGACCACCGACGGGCTGCCCAGCATCGCTTGTGCGATACCGAGGCGCTGGAGCATGCCCCGGCTGAACCGCGAGAGCGTCGTCTTTTCCTGCCCGTCCAGACCTACGCGCTCTAGCAATCCCGGCGCGTGCTCGCGCACCTCGGCAGACGTGAGACCTGCCAAGCGGCCGTACAACGTGAGGGCCTCTTGCGCCGTCAGCTGTGTAGGGAAGTACGGTTGCTCCGGCAAGAAGCCAAGGGAGCTGCGCGCGCCCGGCGCATGGGCGTCTTCTCCGAGAATGCGGAAGGCTCCCCCACTCGGCTTCACGAGCCCAAGCAGCATCTTCAGGGTAGTCGTCTTCCCGGCTCCGTTCG
>DATHUB010000038.1:0-2587 GCA_035462695.1 Coriobacteriia bacterium
TGGATGTTCGGGCGCTCCGAGGTCCCGGAGAACTGCCCGCAGAACCGCCGCTGCCGCTACTACATCCGCCACTAGTAGGGCGAGCGGGGCGAACCTGTTCGACGGATTCGAACCAACTAATCGCGTCAGCTGTCCTCCACCCGCGCGTCTGATATACATCAGCACATGAAATATCATGGTCAGAAAGAATCTTTGCTCGACTCGGCATCCGATACTGCGCGCGCGTGCCCGCCACTCGACGGCCGCGTCACTTCTTCGGCGGAGCTGAACGAGCTAGCTGCTGAGATGCGCACGCTGTGGCACCGCATGATGCGCGGAGTCGATCAGCCCCCCGAGATCCAAGGCCTGCAGCGCCAGCAGTTCTGGGTTCTCGGCGCGCTGTCGGCAGGACCGCGCCGGATGTCGGACCTGGCGAACTGCGCCCAGACTTCGCAAGCATCGCTCACAGGAATCGTCGACCGGCTTGAGGAGCACGGCCTCGTGGAGCGCACGAGGTCGAAAGACGACCGCAGGGTCGTCGACGTGGCGCTCACCGAAGAGGGCACTCGGATCAGCAGGGCGGCTGACGCAGCGTTCACGACGCGCCTCGAGCACATAGTGGCGCCGCTCGAGCCCGCCGAGCGCACCGAGTTCCTTCGCCTTATGCGCAAGCTCACTTCGCCGACACTCGGCTAGAAGTCCCGCAAATCACCGCACCCCTGAGGAGTACTTTTCGTGACCCATCTTCGTGACCTGTCCCACAACCGCAAGATGACCGTTTTCGGGGGCGTGCTTCTCGCGCTGCTCCTCGGAGCGTTGGACCAGACAATCGTCGGCCCGGCCATGCCCGAGATCGTGCGAGAGCTCGGGGGGATGCAGTACCTCGCCTGGGTCTTCACGATCTACTCGCTGACGTCGACGATTGCCATCCCACTCGTCGGCAAGCTCTCCGACCTGTACGGGCGCAAGTGGTTCTACATCGGAGGCATCTCCTTGTTCATGCTCGGCTCGGCCCTCTGTGCGGCGGCAGGCTCGGGCGCGTTCAACGCGGTCCTCGAGCCGCTCGGCATGACGCCGATGATCCAGCTGATCGTCGCGCGCGGTATCCAAGGTCTCGGCGGCGGCACGATGATGGCCAACGGCATGGCGATCGTCGGCGACCTGTTCGAGCCACGGGAGCGCGGCAAGTACCAAGGCTTCACCGGCGGCGTCTTCGCGCTCGCCTCGGTGGTCGGGCCCGCTGTCGGTGGTTGGATCACAGACGCCGCCTCGTGGCGCTGGATCTTCCTCGTGAACATCCCGCTCGGCATGCTCACCATTGGCGTGCTGCTCTACTCGATGCCGAGGCCGGAGACCGGCAGGCAACACTCGATCGACTGGTGGGGAGCGACGGCGCTGGTCACCGGCCTCGTACCGCTGCTGCTTGCGCTCAGCGGGGGTGGCTCGACCTACGCTTGGCTATCGACCACGATTCTCGCCCTGCTCGGCGTCGCCACCGTGGCGCTGCTCGGCTTCGTGTTCATCGAGCGGCGGGCGGCCGAGCCGATCATCGACATGGTCCTGTTCAAGGACCGGGCCTTCTCGATGAGCATGCTCGTGCTCTTCCTGTCAGGCGTCGGGCTTTTCGGCTCGATCGTCTTCCTCCCGCTGTTCATGCAGGTCGTGCAGGGCGCAAGCGCGTCGTCGTCGGGCTCGCTGCTCATTCCGATGATGGTCTCGATGGTGGGAGGCTCGATTCTGTGCGGCCAGATCATCTCGCGCACCGGGCGCTATAAGTCGCTCGGCGTGATCGGACTCGCGGTCGCGACCGTCGGCATGTTCCTGCTCTCGTTTGTGGCGCCGGGCACGGGACGCCTGGCCATCGTGGCCGAGATGGTGCTCGTCGGTGCGGGCGTCGGCGTCACGATGCCCCTGTTCGCAATCGCGCTGCAGGCGCAGTACCAGACGCGAATTGGAGAGGTCACCGCGGCGGTGCAGTTCTTCCGCTCGATCGGTGGCACGGTCGGCGTCGCGCTGCTCGGCGGGGTGATGAACGCGGCCTTCTCGCGCAACCTCACCGGACTCGTGGAACGAGACGCCGAGAAGTTCGGCGCACTCGTCCCGCTTCTCGAACGACTCGCGCGCGAGCCCTCCCAGCTGCTCAACTCCGGCGCCTTGGAGAAGATCGCGGCACAGATACCCCCCGAGGCCCAGCCGCTGCTGGGCGGCTTCTTCACCGACATCAGGTTCGCTCTGTCCGACGCCATAGGAACGACCTTCCTCATCGGCTCGGTCATGATGGGCCTTTCAGTAATCGCGATGCTCTTCTTACGTGAAGTACCGCTTCCCGCTAAGGTCCGGGAGCAGGATGCCGCGGAGGTCGGGCGCGAGCTTCTGGCCGGCGAAAGCGTTCAGCCCGCCGAGCACGAACCGGTGCTCGTGGAGGTCGATCGGGATGACGAAGACGACAGACAGTAAGTCCGCCGAGGAGATCGCCGCCTTCGTCGACGCCGTCCCCGAGCAGGCGATGGTGGTGATCGACGAGGCGTACCACGAGTACGTGACCGATCCCCGGCACATCAGCGCCCTGCCGCTGGCGCTGGAGCGCCCCAACGTCGTCGTCACCCGG
>DATHUB010000039.1:0-5373 GCA_035462695.1 Coriobacteriia bacterium
TCGTCAGGTCGATATCCGAGACGCTCTTGTAGTACGGCTTTGGCACCGACGTCGTCCACACATCTTCGATGTTCGCCGTGCGACCGCCCGACGAAGAGAAGAAGAACGTCTTCACGGGCTGTGTCTCGGTTCCGTACCAGACAACCTGACCCTTAGTGTCGTTGACCGCCTTTGTGGTCGATGCAGGCTCGTGCACCCGTCCAGGGCTCTCGGCACCGTTGTACACCTGCGACATCGTCGTGCAGTAGATCGCTCTCTTCTCCTTGGCGTCCTGGTAGACGTACGAGCGCGCTGCGACGGCTTGCGCGCGAAGAGCGGCCGGCTGCCACGAGGAGATGCTCTCGCGCGGCACGACGCCCCACAGATAGCTCTCGATATCGACCCAGTTGCGAGCCTTGGCCGTGGTCGACGTCGAAGGCACGAAATGGATAGTCCCTCGCCACGATACGTTGGCGTAGTTGTACGGACCGCTCGAACTCTTCATGCGGACCATGCTGCCCGACTTCACGTAGCACTCGCCGTCGAAGGCCTCGATCAGATCACCTGGCTTGTTGTCTGAGGTGTTCTTGCGAATCCGCGTGTTTCCGTACGCTGTCGTGATCCAGTACGACTTCGAGCCATCAAGAGTGATCGTCTCGTTCTTCTCGGGGTACTGCGTCACGATCAGGTCACTTCCTGTTCCCGACGTGATCCACCAAGAAGCGCGAGCATTGGCCCCGCTGTCGATGTTCACTTGCACCGGCGGCAGCGCCGAGACGTCCTTGGTCTGGACCTCGGTGTCCTGATAGTAGTGCGTGAGAATCTCCCGGTGAGTCCAGCCTTTGAGCGCATAACCCTGCGCACCGTACTGAGACATGCCGATACCATGACCCCATCCTCCGCCGTTGATGGTGAAGGTGGTTTTGGCGGCTGCCGAGGCTGCGACCGGCAGGAGTACCGCCGCGGCCAGCAAGGCAATCAGGGCGTGGCTGAATCGGCGTAGGGAGAGGCTGCCGAGTATCACGATCGTCTCCAAATCAGGGCTGCGTATGATCGGTACGGCGTGCGGCGGAAGGACGGCCGCTATGCTTGCATTATACCACCGGCAGCCACGCTTCTAGTCGGTTCGGGGTCACAGCGGATGAGAACGCAACAGTCGTGCCGTCACGCGCCTCGCACTGGCAAAGACTGCATGTTGCCGACGGCTTGGATACTCTGAATGGGCACACTCAGTGTCGACGCCACCCATCGGTTAGGAGCCGGCTATGGCACAGATCGACCTGTCCGCGTTTCCCGGAGATGTCAGTCTGGTTCGTTCGCAGATGGATGGTGACGCCGAGATCGCGCTCGTGCTGGGCTCCGGACTCGATTCGGTCGTGGACTCGCTCTCGGACCGGCACGACATCGCATACTCCGAGATAGAGGGCATGCGAGGCCCACACTCGGTTGCCGGGCACGCCGGGCGGATGAGCTTGGGGACCGTGGGCGGCAAGCGTGTCGTTTGTTTCCGGGGGCGCGTGCACCGATACCAGGGTGTGTCCGCCTATCAGGCAGCCTACCCGGCGCGCTTCGCGAAGGCACTGGGAGCGAAGACCCTGATCGTCACCAACGCGGCCGGCTCTGTCGACCCCGAATTGCCGGCTGGGGCCGTCATGCTCATCACCGATCAGCTGAACCTGACGGGAGACAACCCCCTCGTTGGGTGGCCCGGCCCCGCCGGTGGAACTCCCTTCATCCCGATGGGCGATGCCTACGATCCCGAGCTACGGCGACTCTCGGAGGAATGCGCCACGGAGACTGGCGTCGAGCTTTCGCGGGGCGTCTACGCCGGTCTGCTCGGTCCCACATACGAAACCCCGGCCGAGGTGAGTTACCTGCACCTCATCGGCGCGAACGCGGTGGGGATGTCCACGGTGCCCGAGGTCATCGTGGCTCGCGCGCTCGGAATGCGCGTGCTCGGGTTCTCTCTGATCACGAACGCCGCTGGCGGAGGCCACCTCTCGCACGATGAGGTCCTTGAGGCGGGCAAGCGCGGGGGAGAGCGACTCGCGAAGGTTATCTCGGCAGTGCTTGGGAAGATGCCATAGGCGAAACGCGCTCGTGTAGATGCCTGCGAAGGTGGGTTACTTCGCGTACCATTGGCGGGCGTTGGTCTTGTGGTGAGAACGGCACGAGACGAAAAGCGTCAAGCGCGCGTTTCGATTGCGCTTAGATCTTAGATGGAACAAGAGCAGTTCGAGCTGAGGGATTCGAAGCCTGGAAGGCCTTCAGAAGGGAACAACCATGGATTACGACATCAAGGACAAGTCGCTCGCGGACTCAGGGAAGCTCCGCATTGAGTGGGCCGACAAGGACATGCCCGTTCTAGCGACCATTCGCGAGCGTTTCGAGGCCGAGAAGCCACTTGAGGGCATGCGCATCGGGGCCTGTCTGCACGTAACGACCGAGACGGCGAACCTCATGCGCACGCTGAAGGCCGGCGGTGCCGACATCGTCCTGGTCGCGAGCAACCCGCTCTCCACCCAAGATGACGTCGCGGCGGCCTTGGTCGAGCACTACGGAGTGCGGACGTACGCCATCAAGGGCGAGGACACCGAGACCTACTACGCGCACATCGATGCAGCCATCGAACACAAGCCGCACATCACGATGGACGATGGTGCAGACGTCGTCGGTCGCATCCACGCTGAGCACCGCGAGGCTCTCGAGCACATCATCGGCGGCACTGAGGAGACCACGACGGGTGTCATCCGTCTCGCTGCCATGGCCGACGACGGAGCGCTCGAGTACCCGATCGTCGCCGTCAACGATGCCAACACCAAGCATCTCTTCGACAATCGCTACGGCACCGGGCAGTCGACGCTTGACGGCATCATCCGTGCGACGAACCGCCTGCTCGCCGGTCGCGTCCTCGTTGTCTCCGGTTACGGCTGGTGCGGCCGCGGGATTGCGATGCGCGCCGACGGAATGGGCTCGCAGGTGGTCGTCTGTGAGATCGATCCGCTCAAGGCGCTCGAGGCCGTCATGGACGGCTACCGTGTGATGCCGGCGGTCGAGGCTGCTGCAATCGCCGACTTCTGGGTCACTGTAACCGGTGACATCAACGTCATCGACGTGCCCATGTTCGAGGCGATGAAGGACGGGGCGATCATCTGCAACTCCGGTCACTTCAACGTCGAGATCAATATCGCGCACCTTCGCGAGACGGCCACTTCGGTGCGTGAAGTGCGCCCGCTGGTCGAGGAGTTCGTTATGCCGAATGGCAAGACGGTCTACCTGCTCGCCGACGGCCGCCTCGTGAACCTCTCGTGCGCCGAGGGTCATCCCGCAAACGTCATGGACATGAGCTTCGCCAACCAGGCGCTGTGCGCTGAGTTCATCGTGAACCAGGCCGCCGAGCTCGAAGCGGGCGTCTACACCGTGCCCGAGGAGATCGATGCCGAGATCGCCCGACTCAAGCTTGAGACGATGGGCGTGAAGATCGACGAGCTCACCGAGCAGCAGGAAGCCTACCTGTCCTCATGGCAAGAAGGCACCTGTTAACAGGAGGATTCATCACTCATGCCTATCGACAACATTCCCCGTACCATCTGGTGGGAAGACGGCAAGGTCTACCTCATCGACCAGACACGCCTTCCGCTGCAGGGCGACGTCCTCGTCTGCAACACCTATGACGGCGTTTGCCTGGCGATCAAGTCGCTTGCGGTCCGTGGTGCACCGGCGCTCGGTGTAGCGGCCGCCTTCGCAGTCGCGCTCTGGAGCGAGACCGAGGGTGCCGAGATCGAGACGGTGGATGACTATCTGGTGCGCATGGACGAGGTCGTTACCGACGTCATGTCCACGCGGCCGACCGCCGTGAACCTGTTCTGGGGCGCCGAGCGAATCCGACAGATTGCCCAAGGGAACGCCGACCTCGGACTCGAGAAGCTGCGCGAGCTCGTCTTGCAGGAAGCGCTGAACATGGTTGCCGAGGACGAGGAGCGCAATCGCCGCATGGGCGGCCACGGCGCCGAGTTGCTCGGCGAAGGCTCCAAGGTGCTCACGCACTGCAACGCCGGCTCGCTCGCTACCGCATACTTCGGCACTGCGCTCGGCGTGATCTTCACCGCCTTCGAGCAGGGCAAGATCGAGCACGTCTGGGTGGACGAGACCCGGCCCGTCAATCAGGGTGGACGCCTCACCGCGTGGGAGCTTCGAGTAGCCGGCATTCCCTCGGCGCTGATCGCCGACAACATGGCGGCCAGCGTCATGAAGAGCGGTTGGGTCGACGCCGTAATCGTGGGGGCGGACCGCATCGCGGCCAACGGCGACACTGCGAACAAGATCGGGACGTACGGCCTCGCGGTGCTCGCCAAGGAGCACGGGATTCCGTTCTACGTTGCCGCGCCTACGTCGACCGTGGATCTCACGCTGTCGACCGGAGCCGACATCACCATCGAGGAGCGCGATCCGCGGGAGCTCGAAGGAGTCACTGTTTCTGGAACGTTCGAGCCCGACAGCCCTGAGGCCTCGCGCGCGTTCGACCTGCTGACCAAGGACGGCATCTACGAGGTACCCCTCACAAAGGGTCACGCTATGACCCTCGAGCGCAAGGGCGGAGCCTACAGCTTCGACGCCTGGTTCCGCATGGTGCCTCCGGGCATCTCCGTCTACAACCCGGCTTTCGACGTGACGCCGGCCGAGTACATCACCGCGATCATCACCGAGAACGGCGTCATACGCCCCGAGCCCGGTGGGGACTTCGAGATGCCCCTCGCCGTCATATGCATGGGCTCTGGTGGAGTCCACGAGCTTGCGGCCAGCGGCGACTACGGCATCGGTGGCATGCCCGGACAGTTCGTACCGCCGAGCGGCGACGAATAGACGATGGCCCTCTCGGCGCTCGCGCAGGCGATTCTCGGCTTCGTAGCCATCGTCTGCGTGGGTGCGGTTCTGCGCGCCGCCGGCATCGTCAAGCGGGAGGATGCGCGTCCACTCAACGCGGTCATCATCTACGTCGGGCTGCCGGCATTCGTGTTCGGTGCGGTTCACGGAGCAGAGCTCACTGTCGATGCCTTTCGCCTGATCGCGCTCTCTTGGCTCGTGTTCGCGGTGCTGTTTGGTCTGGCCCTGTTGCTCGCGCGACTCCTGAGACTTCGGCCTGAGCGCGCAGGAGGGTTCGTTCTGGCCGCGTCGCTCGGCAACACGGGCTTCATCGGCTACCCGCTGACGGCGGCCCTGCTTGGCGCAGGAGCCGTGCCGCTTGCGGTCTTCTACGACGTCTTCGGGACCGTGCTTCAGCTGGTGCTGGTGGGCTTCCCGACGACACGCCGGTTCGTCGGTGGTGAGCGCTTCAGCAAACGAGGTCTCCTTCGCGAGCTCGCGACGTTCCCCGCGCTCATCGCGGCTGTCGTC
>DATHUB010000040.1:0-20084 GCA_035462695.1 Coriobacteriia bacterium
GGCATACCGCTACGAGAGCGGCAAGTACGTCTACAAGAAGAGCACGACTCTTCCGGTCAAGGATCGCTACAGCTATTCGCGCTACTACGGCAGCGTCACCTTCTCGAAGACAGGAAGATGGCGGATTCGGGCTTACCACAACGACGCCGACCATGCCGCCACGTACTCAACCTACGACTACATAACAGTGAAATAGTCGATCGAATCGTCCCGATGGCTCGGGTGGTACGCTCTTGAGCGTGCCACCCGTTCCGTTCTTTGGAGTCACATGGATCGCAGCAAGATAGAAGAGGGCGTCCGCCTCATCCTCGAGGGCATCGGAGAAGACGCGACTCGCGAGGGCTTGATCGACACGCCCAGACGCGTCGCGGACATGTACAGCGAGATCTTCTCCGGAATCCGACAGGATGCGGCTGAGCACTTCTGCGTGACCTTCAACGAGGGCCATCAGGAGATGGTTCTCGTCCGCGATATCCCCCTCTACTCGGTGTGCGAACACCACCTGGTGCCGTTCATGGGCCGAGCCCATGTTGCATACATTCCGGGCAAGAGCGGTCGCATCTGCGGACTGTCGAAGCTCGCGCGGGTCGTGGACGTCTACGCGAAGCGGCCGCAAGTTCAGGAGCGCATGACGTCTCAGATTGCCGACACGATCGTCGAACACCTGGATCCGGCGGGCGTGGTCGTGGTCATCGAGGCTGAGCACCTGTGCATGTCGATGAGGGGCGTACGCAAGCCCGGCTCCGAGACAGTGACCTCGGCGGTTCGCGGCATTTTCAAGAGTGACGCGCGAACACGCGCCGAGGCGATGGCGTTGATTACCGAGCGTTCAAGGCGATAGCGGCGACTATGTCTTTAGCGGCGCTTCCTGAACGAGCGGAAGTCGGGCATGTGAACAGCGGGCATGTGTAGGTTTGGCCTATGGAACTTGGGCATGTGATGCTCTCGCTTGTGCGCGCGAATGGCAGGATGCTCGTGATGATCCTTTATTGCGAAGGCCAAGCCTACGGGCATCGAGAGCACGAAGCCGAAAATGAGGATCAGTGCGGCTAACATCGCAAGGAACCCGAGTGACAGGAACAGAATGCTGAGAGCATCGATCATGACGATCGCCTCCATCGGACAGCCCGACCGGGAGCCCAGGCGCTCCTGTCAGACTGCATATTGTCATGCTATTCCCGAATACGGGTTGAGGGATACCCCCTGCGAGGCTGCGGTCGGTGAGCGGCGGTGAGCCCGCGCGCGACTGTATGGCGTTGTGGACGATTCGAGCTCTCGCTCGGGCGTCCTCTCGTCATGGGCATACTCAACGTGACGCCGGACTCGTTCTCAGACGGCGGGGACCATGAGGATCCCGCCGCAGCCGTCGCATGGGGCGAACGCCTCGTCTCCCAGGGGGCCGACGTTCTCGACATCGGTGGAGAGTCGACGCGACCCGGGTCTGAACTCGTGTTCCCAGCGGAGGAGCTATCGCGAGTCCGTCCCGTTGTGATGCGAATGGCTCACGCCGACCTCCCCATATCAATCGACACTCGGCATGCGGACGTCGCGAGAGGGTGCATCGAGGTGGGGGCGAGCATCGTCAACGATGTCTCCGGCTTCCTCGATCCTGAGATGGTGGGACTAGTTGCCCACAGCGACGTCGGTGTCGTGGTCATGCATATGCTCGGAGAGCCGAGAACGATGCAGGCCAAGCCGCGGTACGACGACGTGGCCGCCGAGGTAGGCGGCTTCCTGCTCGCACAGGCGGCGCTGCTTGAGGCGTCGGGCGTGGAGCGGGAACGCATCGCCATTGATCCCGGGATCGGCTTCGGCAAGACGCTCGAGCACAACCTCGCGCTCCTGAGGAGCTTGCCCGAGCTCTCGGGACACGGCTACCCGGTGCTCGTGGGTGTCTCGCGGAAGCGGTTCATCGGCGAGCTTTCTGGCGAGGAAGAGCCGAAGCTGCGACTGGGTGGATCGATTGCAGCAGCCATCGAGGCGACGCGCCTCGGCGCAAACATCGTGCGCGTGCACGATGTGCTCGAGACCGTGCAGGCGATGAACGTGGCGAACGCAATTCGCCGTGACAATGACTAGGCCTGTCGGCGCCGTGCGACCACGGCAGTCAGCGCCCGAGTGTATTCTGTAGCCATGCGAGCACTGGCCTCAACACTCATCACAATCGCACTCAACGTTGCGTACATAGTCGACGTCATTCGTCTGCACCTGGGGACGGCAGCCCTGCTCGTGGCCCTGCCGTTTCTCCTTGCAAATCTCGCATCGGTCGCGATGCTCATCCTCTCGCTCGGCTCGAAACCCATCAAGACGGACGAGCGATGGGGCATGTTCTTCGTGGCGCTTCTCGCCTCGAATCTTGCGGCGCTTCTGCATTTCTCCGGAGTGGAGCTAATCAACCCGAATCTCATTAGATCGGTATCGCTCGCTGCGCAACTCACAACGATTGCGCTCATCCCCTTCTATGTACTGGCAACCCTCACGCTCGGCAGGCAGCTTACGGTCGTGCCCGAGGCGCGCAAGCTCATCACCCGCGGCCCCTACTCTCTGTCGCGCCATCCGCTCTACGTCACCTACATCATCTGGCATCTGTTGCAAGTCGGCGTCGCGCAGTCGGGGGCAATCCTCGCTGTTTCGGCGGTGATGGTCGTACTCCTCACGATCCGCGCAAGAGGCGAAGAGGCCCTCCTCGCGAGCGCATTTCCCGCTGAGTACGCCGAGTACCGCGAACGTGTCGGCTGGGTCGGTCGCTGGTCACCGAGCTTCGGAGCGCGTGGAGCCTCCTAGACGCAAGCGCCTAGTCCACCGCACCTGCTCTCGGGGAATACCTATCTCGAAGCCGTTTTCCTAAAGGTTGCCTACGAGGGGAGTCACGATGATCACCGCCTACATCGGTCTGGGGAGCAACATCGGAGACCGGCTCGGCAACCTATCGCGAGCGATCGATGCTATCGCCCACGTTCCCAACTCCCATGTGTGCCATGTGTCGCGCGCTTATGAGACGGTTCCTGCGTACCGCGAAGAGCAGTCGGCGTTTCTCAACGCCGTTATCGAGATAGAGACCACCCTCGAGTCGGACACCTTGCTGATGAGGCTGAACGAGATCGAGGACGAGATGGGGCGCGTTCGCGCCGATGTGAACGGACCGCGCGTCATCGATCTCGACCTTCTCCTCTACGACGAAGAAGAGAGTACGAGTGAGTATCTGACGCTCCCGCACCCAGGGCTTCTCGAGCGTGACTTCGTCGTCACGCCGCTGCTCGAGATCGCGCCGGAAGTCGAGCTGCCGGACGGAACCCGGCCATCGCGATCTTCCGCCGTCGTCGGCCCCGTCATCCGCGACTTCGGTCACATCCCCGATGCCGGTGTCGCGCACAACATGCCCATCGAGCCCACCGATTGGGCCGCCGTCGCTGAGAGCGAGGGGCCGCAGACCGCCATCGGGGGCTTCGACGCCCAGCTGCAGTTCAAGCGGCAGGTGCTTGAACAGGAGGGCATCCCCGTCGCGTTCGAGCCCTTCGAGCCGGGTCTCGACATCGACGTTCTCGGTCGTCCGCGCACCTTCCGTCTCGTCGTTCCCACGGATTACGCGAAACGCGCCATCGCGCTGCTGGAGCAGGTGGAGCAGACCGAGCCCGAAACGGTAGTCGACGAGCTTGCGGATGAGCGCGAGGGTATAGGTAGCAAGCCCGGGTCATAGCCCTGTTACTGCAGGTGACGCGGGCGTGCGGTGGTATACTCGCTGCCCTGCATCGGAGGCGCCGCGTGGACCCTGCCGGGCTGCGACGGCGAACCGGCCTGAGGAGGCTTTCATGAGTGCACAGCCCTCGTCCGTGTCTCAACCCCGCGTGACCGCCGCGTCCTTTCGAGCGCTGAAAGAAGCCGGCCGGCCCATTGCGATGATTACCGCCTACGACTACCCGAGCGCGCGGCTCGTCGAGCAGGCGGGCATCGACGCCGTCCTCGTCGGCGACTCCCTCGGCATGACGGTGCTCGGCCTTGGCTCGACGCTGCCGGTGACCGTCGACGACGTCGTTCGTCACGCGGCCGCAGTCTCGCGCGGCTGCGAGCGCGTCCTCGTCATCGCCGACATGCCGTTCATGAGCTACCAGGCCGACAAGGCCGAGGGAATGCGCAACGCCGCCCGGTTGGTGGCGGAGGGCGGGGTCCAGGCGGTCAAGCTCGAAGGCGCCACTGAGACAACGCTCGAGCTGACTCGATCGCTAGTCGATGCCGGTGTCCCCGTCATGGGACACGCGGGACTGACGCCACAGTCCGTGAACGTGCTCGGCGGCTACCGCACGCAGGCCAAGGATGCCGCCGCCGCAGCCAAGCTCATCGCCGACTGCGTTGCGCTCGAGCAGGCAGGAGCGTTCGCGATCGTTCTCGAGTGCATCCCGGCCGAACTCGCGGAGCGCGTCTCGCGCATTCTCGAGATTCCTACTATCGGCATCGGGGCAGGCGTCGGCTGCGACGGCCAGGTCCAGGTCTTCCACGATCTACTCGGCCTGGGAGAGTTCCTTCCTCGTCACGCGTCTCGCTATGTCGACCTCGGCACCCAGATCCGCAATGCGGTGGGGGCTTACGCCGACGATGTGCGCTCGCGCGCGTTTCCCGCCGAGAAGAACCTGACGCACGCCGATCCGGAGGTCGTTGCTGAAGCCGAGCTGCTGTACGCAGGCGAGGTTCGCGGATGATCGAGCGCCTGGGCGGCAAGGACGAGATGCGCAGCGCCGTTTCCGAGGCGCGCCGAGAAGGACGGACCATCGGCTTCGTGCCGACGATGGGCGCACTGCACGAAGGCCATATCGCGCTCGTGCGTGCAGCGTGCAAGCGCACGGACTTCGTCGTCGTATCGGTGTTCGTGAATCCGACGCAGTTTGGACCCAGCGAGGACTTCTCGGCCTATCCGCGTCGCGTGGAGTCGGACCTCGAGCTGCTCGCAGCGGAAGGTGTCGACGTCGTCTTCACCCCGACAACGGACGTCATGTACAGCCGGAACCCCCAGGTGACCGTCAATCCGGGCCAGCTTGCCGAGCGCTGGGAGGGTGAAGTCCGGCCCGGGCATTTTGTCGGCGTGGCGACCATCGTCACCAAGCTCTTCAGCGTCGTGCGCCCCGATCTCGCGTTCTTCGGTGAGAAGGACTACCAGCAGCTGCTGGTCGTGAGGAAGCTGGTCACCGACCTCGACCTTGCCGTGGGCGTGGTGGGCGTTAAGACCGTCCGGGAAGGCGACGGGCTCGCGCTGTCGAGTCGCAACTCGTATCTCTCGGCCGGCGAGCGCGTTGACGCACGAGCACTCCCTGATGCTCTGGAGGCCGCGGCCGAGGCGCTCGCGTGGGGCGAGCGGGACGCGCGCGTACTGGAGACCGCCATGCGAGATGCGGTCGACTCTCGGGACGGGCGGGTTCGTCTCGACTATGCAGCGGTCGTCGATGCGGACACGTTGGAGCCACTGACCGCCGTATCCGCGCCCAGCCGTGCGATCATCGCGGCGCGAGTGGGGGACACGCGGCTGATCGACAACTGCGAGCTAAGGCCCGCGAATGAGTGACGCTCTGACAGAAGCGCGCAGAGTCGACCGCTCGGATCTCTCGACGGAGATCCGCCGGCTGGCGGCCGAGCAGAGCGCGGTCATTCTCGCGCACAACTACCAGCGCGCCGAGATCCAGGACGTCGCGGACTTCACCGGGGACTCCCTCGGCTTGTCTCGGCAGGCGGCTGAGACCGACGCGGAGGTGATCGTCTTCGCCGGGGTCCACTTCATGGCAGAGACGGCGAAGCTCCTTGCTCCCGAGAAGACCGTGCTCATCCCCGAGCCGCGCGCGGGATGCCCGATGGCGGACATGGTGACCGGTGAGGCGCTGCGCGCATGGAAGGCCGAACACCCCGAAGTACCGGTCGTCACCTACGTCAACTCGTCGGCTGAAGTGAAGGCCGAGAGCGACATCTGCGTAACGAGTGCCAACGCGGTTGCCGTCGTGCGGTCCCTACACGAGCCGCGTATCCTCTTCGCCCCGGACCGCAACTTGGGAAGCTGGGTCGCGCGGTCGCTCCCGGACGTTGAGGTGATGCTCTGGGAGGGCTGGTGCCCGACGCACGACGAGGTGACCCCCGAGCAGGTGCTCGCCGCCCGTGCGGCACATCCGGAGGCGCGCATACTCGTGCATCCCGAGTGCCGCCCGGAGGTCGTCGATCTCGCCGACGCCGTGCTCTCCACCTCTCAGATGCTTTCGTACGCGGCCGAGAACGAAGCCCGAGAGTTCGTCGTCGTCACCGAGTCGGGCCTCGTGCACGCACTGCAGAAGGCCGCACCCGACAAAGCGTTCTTCGAGCTTGCGCCTCGCATGCTCTGCCCGAACATGAAGCTGACGACGCTCGCCAAGGTCCGCGACGCGCTCGCGCTCGGCCAGTTCGAGGTCGAAGTGCCTGCCAGTGTCGCGGTTCGGGCGCGGCGTGCAGTCGAGCGCATGGTTGCGATCGGCTGATTTCCTTGGACACACCCGCCGACACCCATCGCCTGCCTCGCGAACTCGAGCGCCGTTGGCTTGTCGAGTTCGACGAGCGCTCGTTGCCCGAGCGCGACTCGGACGTGCTCATCATCGGAAGTGGGATCGCCGGGCTCACCGCGGCGCTCCATGCTTCGCGCTCTCGTCGGGTGGCGCTCGTCACCAAGGGGCGGCTTGAGGACACGAACACCTGGTACGCGCAGGGAGGTATCGCGGGCGCGGTGGGCGAGGCGGACAGCGTCGAGCTGCACCTCGCCGACACGCTCGTGGTGGGGCAAGGGCTCTGTGACGAGCAGGTCGTGCGGGCGGTGGTTGCCGAGGCACCGGAGGCGCTGGCCGATCTGCGGGACTTCGGCATGCTCTTCGATCGCGCTGAAGGCGGCGAGATCGCCCTTGCTCGCGAGGGCGGGCACTCGTTGCCGCGCGTGCTTCACTCTGGCGACAAGACGGGGGCGGCCGTGCAAGACGCCCTCACCCAGAGCCTACGTACGAGCGGCAAGGTGGAGGTGTTCGAGCGGCGCTTCCTCGTCGACCTGCTGACCGAGGATGGTGTCTGCGCTGGGGCGGTCGTCTACAACTCCGCCGACGGCACGCTCGAAGTCTTCCGCGCGCCAGCGGTCGTTCTCGCAACCGGAGGCGCGGGTCAGGTCTTTCCGGTCACGACCAATCCGATCATCGCCACAGGCGACGGCGTGGCCGCGGCTTGGCGCGCTGGAGCTGAGATATCCGACCTCGAGTTCGTGCAGTTCCACCCGACCGCCCTCGACCACGAGTCGGCTCCCCGGTTCCTGGTGAGCGAAGCGCTTAGGGGCGAGGGTGCTTACCTGCTCGACTGCGACTTGCAACGCTTCATGATCGACGTGCACCCGCTGGCCGAGTTGGCGCCGCGCGATGTCGTGAGCCGCGAGATCGAGCGTGTCATGGCGCGCTGCGGCAGGCACAACGTGTGGTTGGACGCCCGTCACCTCGGCGAGCCCTACCTGCGTTCCCGGTTCCCGACCATCTGGAAGGCGTGTGCGGAGGCGGGCTACGATCTCGCCGCCGATCTCCTTCCCGTGGCTCCCGCGGCGCACTACATGATCGGCGGCGTGCGGGTCGACATCGACGGGCGCACATCGCTTCCCGGCCTTTTCGCCTCGGGCGAGTGCGCCGCGAGCGGACTGCACGGGGCAAACCGTCTCGCCTCGAACTCGCTGCTCGAAGGGCTCGTATTCTCGCGGCGTATCGTCCGCTCCCTCGACGCTGACGGGGGCGCGCCGTCGGGGCCCGCGCCCCAGAGGACCGCGCCGGCCGCGCCGGCCGCTGCCGCCACGCCTGGCGCAGCCGACCCGACTGCCGTCGAGCGGTCCGGGCTGACCGCTCTCGAGGCCACCACCGCGCTTCGCGAGGCCGCCGGCCGCTTCCTCGGCATGTCGCGCACTGCCGAGGGCCTCTCGGCTGCGCGGGTGAGCATCGCTTCCATCGCGGCTTCCCTGGGTCGGCCTTCGGACATCACAGGCTTCGAGGCCGCGAACCTACTCACCGTCGCGGGTCTTATCGCCGAAGCGGCTCACCTGCGAGAAGAGAGTCGTGGATGTCACTCTCGCATCGACTACGCTGAGCGCGACGACGAGCACTGGCTCGGCCGTACTGTGTGGAAGAACCGCGAAGCGCCCCGCTTCGAGGCCCTGCATCGCGACGAGCGACGAGGAGGCTGAGTGTTCGAGCTGCCTGACATCGAGCACGTCGTCGCACTCGCGCTTGCCGAGGACCTCGGCGTCGAAGCCTCGATGCTCTCGCCCGGATCAGCCCTCGGATCGCAGCTCCTCAAGCGCGACGTCACTACCTCGAGCACCATCGATCCCGACGCGACGTTTGCGGGAGCAGTGGTTGCGCGGCAGTCGTGTGTTGTCGCCGGGCTTCCTGTCGCCGCCCAAACCTTTGAAGCGTTGTCGCGGGCAATAGGGCTGTTCGAGCCCGTCGAGTTCTTTCCGCTCGTGCCGGAAGGCTCCCACGTCGCGCCCGGAACGCCGGTGGCGGAGGTCGAGGGCCTTGCCGCGGTAGTGCTCGCGGGCGAGCGTACCGCTCTCGATTTCCTGATGGTGCTCTCGGGCATCGCCACAACGACCGCGCACTGGGTGGCGCTGGCGCAGGAGCGGTTTCAGGTTTGCGACACGCGCAAGACCCTGCCCGCTTTGCGAGAGCTGTCCAAGTACGCGGTCCGCGTCGGAGGCGGTACGAATCACCGGTTCGGGCTGCACGACATGGTGCTCATCAAGGACAACCACCTGAGGCACGCGGGGGGCATCACCGCGGCTGTGGGTCGCGCGCGTCTGCGCCACCCCGATCTTACCGTCGAGGTCGAGGCGGACTCGGTGGAGCAGGCGGTGGAGGCCGTGAGGGCCGCGGCTGACATTGTCCTTCTCGACAACATGGACGGCGCGGCCTTGGCCGCCGCCGTCGCTGCATGCCGCTCCGCCGCCACTGAGAGCGGGCGTCCCGTACTTCTCGAACTGTCCGGCAACGTGAGCGCCGAGCGACTGCCGGAGCTGCTGGAAGTCGGAATCGACCGCGTCTCATCCAGCGCGCTCACGCTGGCTCGTCCCGTCGATTTCGGGTTGGACGAGGCGTGATGAGCGGACGGATCACATGATGCCGAGCACAGGCTTCCCTGCCATCGACTGGTTCCTCGCGCTGCTCGACACGTGGGGCTACCTGATCGTCCTCGGCTTCACCGTCTTCGAGAACCTCTTTGTCATCGGCTCCCTCACCCCAGGCGAGACAGTCGTGATCGCAGCCTCCGCGGTCGCCGCGAACGGCCAGCTGCAAGTGATCGGGGTCTGGGTGGCGTCCTTTGTCGGCACGATCCTCGGCAGCAATATCAGCTACTGGCTTGGCCGCAGTGCCGGACTTGAGGCCGTGCAGGCGTTCGCCGAGAGAATGGCCGCGACCCGGGTCGGCCGCCTCATGCGCGTCGACGCATCAGCGCTCGGCGACGTACAGCAGCACTTCCACACGCAAGGCGCCAAGACCGTGCTCATTTCCCGTTTCGCGATCGGTGCCAAGAACTTCGTTCCGGCGATGGCCGGCGCCACCCGAATGCCCGTCTTCTGGTTCGAGCTCTACACGGCAATCGGCGCAGCGATGTACACGAGCATCATGTGCCTGATCGGCTGGTTTCTCGGCGAGAACCTCGACCGGGCCCTGGGTGTCGCCTCGGGCATTGGATACGCCGGGCTCGGCATACTGCTGATCTTCCTCGGCCTGCTGTGGTACGGCCGTCGCCGCTACCGCTCACGGCGCGGACGGGGCGAGGGCGGCCATGGGCATGACGAGGCCGGTCCCGAGGCGCATGCGGAGGACGACCGTTGAGCACGCGTTCGCTGGTGCTGCAGGCCCTGCGGGACGCAGGATCGGCCGGCGTCAGCGGCGAGACCATCGCCCGTGAACTCGGGCTTTCGCGAGTGGCGATCGCGAAGCACATCGCTGCGCTGAGAGCCGCCGGCTACTCCATCGAAGCCCGGGCAGGCGAGGGGTACCGACTGCTGGCCACCCCCGATCTGCCGCTCCCTGGGGAGGTCGCCCCTCGGCTGACCGACTCCTTCTGGGTGAGGGTGGAGGGTGCCGAGGAGACCGGTTCGACCAACGATGACGCCCGGGAGCTGGCTCGCCGAGGAGCGCCGGAAGGCACCGCCGTGGTCGCGGCAAGGCAGACCGCCGGGCGCGGCAGGTTCGCTCGCACATGGTTGTCGCCGACCGGAGGAGCCTACCTCTCCGCGATTCTGAGACCCCCACTCGGCACGCTCGAACTCGCGCCGCTGGCCCTGGTGATCGCCGTGGGCGTGGCGCGCGGCCTCGTCTCCCTCGGGGCGTCACCTCGCTTGAAGTGGCCTAACGACGTGCTCCTCCAGCGCGGGAAGGTCGCCGGCATCCTTCTTGAGATGAGTGGCCAGGCCGATCGAGTCGACTGGGTCGTGGTCGGCGTCGGCGTGAACGTTCAGCCCCTCGGCGAACCGCCTGGACAGTCGGCGGCCGCGGTCTCCGACGCCGTCCCCGACGCGAGAGCTGCGGATGTGGCTGGGGCGGTGATGGACGGCATTGCATCGGCCTATCAACAGTGGCTTGCCGAGGGCTTCTCTGCGCTGCGGAAGGAGTTCGAGTCGATGCACGCGCTGTCGGGACGAGCAGTCATCGTTCGCGATCTGCAGGGCGGCATCGTTGCCGCCGGGACAGTCCAACGCATCGACGAGATCGGTCGTCTGATTCTTCTCACCGAGGCGGGCAGCGTGCCCGTGGCAAGCGGCGACGTGACGCTGCGCGACTCCTGACGGCGCCCGGATCCTCGGCCCTGCGCAGCCCTCCCGCGCATTTGGCATCGCTTGACCTGCATCGATACTGCGGCTACCGTTATCCCTTCCAGCCGACAGGGTTTACGGGGGCATAAATGACGTCGCGCCGCGCCTACACCACCAATCTGGTCACCGCAGCGCTCGTTGCTGCCTTGCTCGCCGCGTCCGCGTGGATCACGATTCCCGTCGGTGCGGTGCCAGTCACCCTTCAGGTGTTCTTCGTCGTGCTTGCCGCACTGCTGCTGCCCCCGCGTTGGGCGATGGCATCGATGGGACTCTATCTGGCGCTCGGGGCGGCGGGTCTGCCGATCTTCTCAGGCGCGAACGGCGGCCTGGGCGTGTTGCTCGGCCCGACCGGCGGCTATCTTTGGGGCTTCCTGCTCGGGGCCGGGACGGGTGCCCTTGCGCGTACCGCTCTCGAGGGACGCGTGCGCCCTGTCCTGGCCGACGCGATCGCAGCGTTGGACGTGATCGCGGTCGTCTACATCGTGGGGGCGGCGCAGCTCGCCTTCGTCGCCAACCTCACGGCCGGCCAGGCAATCACCGCGGGGATTCTGCCGTTCATACTGCCGGACCTGGCCAAGGCGGCGGTTGCCGCGGTGGCTGCAAGCGCGGTCAGACGTTCTCGCCGGGCCTAGTGCGGAAGCGCCGGCAGTCTCACGGTGAGCCGCGCGCCACACTCCGGCAGGTTCTCGGCTTCGATCGTACCGCCGTGTGACGTGACGATCGCCCGGACGATTGCGAGTCCCAGTCCGGCACCACCACGGCTACGCGCTCGGCTCGTGTCCGGCCGGTAGAAGCGATCGAACAGATTCGCCAGGTCCTGTTCCGGGATTCCGGGTCCGTCATCTCGCACCGCTAGCACGGCTTGCTCCTCGTCCCGGCTCAGCTCAACCCAGACGTGACCACCTTCGCCCACCATCCTGGTGGCGTTGTCGACGAGATTGGCGACTACCTGCTGGAGCCGGTCGATGTCGCCGAGCACGAGCGGTGCACTCCCGGAGACGAGGACATCGACGCCACGGTCTTCGATCAGGGGTTCGAGCATCGTCACCGCCCGATTGGCGGCATCCTTCAGGTCCGTGCGCCGGAAGGGAAGCTCACCGGTCGCACCCTCGATGCGCTGCAGGGCGAGCAAGTCGTTGGCGAGACGCGTGAGCCGCTCGGCCTCAGTGGCGATCGTCGACAGGAACCGTTCCTGATCGTCGGCGCTCACTCCACCGTCAAGCAGCGTCTCCGCGGCACCGCGTATCGCGGTCAGGGGAGTCCGCAGCTCGTGGCTCACGTCCGACACGAACTGCGTCTTGCGCGTCTCTTCCGAGGAGAGCTGGCTCAGGACTGCCGCAACCTCGTCGGCCATGCGGTTGAAGGACTCCGCGATTCGACGCACCTCTCGCGGCCCTTCGGTCGTGGCCCGCTTCGAATGGTCTCCCGCAGCGAACGATGCGGCCGAGGCTGCGAGCTTCTCGATCGGGGCGGTAGTGCGACGGGCCACAGCCATGGCAATCGGCCACGCCGCGAGTGCCGCGACAGCGGCGGCCGCGACCGAGAGGGACAGCACGACCGGAGTCGAGTCGACGGCCCCGAAAGTGGTCGCCATCAAGACGAGCACGGGTAGTGCCGCCCCGCATGCGGCGGCGATCACGATCGTCCGTACGAGCCGCTGACGCAAAGTGCCCTTCATCTAGCTGGCCCTGAAACGGTATCCGTAGCCTCGGACGGTCTCGACCACTGAGGGGTCCACGCCGGCCGCCTCGAGCTTGTCCCGGAGCCGCTTCACATGTGTGTCGACCGTCTTTGTCTCCACGAGGTACTCCCAGTCCCACGCCTCGCGCAGGAGCTGGTCCCGGGAGAGGACCTTGCCGCTGTGACGCATCAGGCACGCCAACAGCTCGAACTCCCGCGGTGTGAGATCGATCGGGCCTCCGTCAGAGGCCGTGGCCTCGTGGGCCGCCTCGTCGAGGACCACTCCCGAGATGTCCATGCGCTCGGCCGAGATGGCGCCCTCGCGACCGCCTGTCTGCGCTCGCCGGAGCAGCGCCTTCACTCGAGCGGTGAGCTCTCGGACGCCAAAGGGCTTGCCGAGGTAGTCATCTCCGCCGATCTCGAGCCCTACGACCTTGTCGAGCTCGGTATCGCGGGCGGAGAGGAAGAGCACGGGTACGCTGGAGATCGCCCTGAGGCGCCTGCACACCTCGTAGCCGTCCATTCCCGGCAGCATGACGTCGAGCACGACCAGGTCGAAGTCTTTGTGCCGGGCAAGCTCCAGGGCTTCGTCGCCGTCGGCGGCGACGTCCACTTCCCAGCCTTCTCGGCGAAGGTTGTAGCTGACGAACTCGGTGATTGACGGCTCGTCGTCGACGACGAGGATGTGAGCCGGGGTTTCGCTCATGAAGCCCCCTAACGTGTGCGTTCCCGCTGCTGGCGGGCGCGTGTGGACGATGCGGGGTTGCCGCTTGCCTGAACGCGACCGATGATAGCACCGGCAACAGGGGTCGCCGCTCGGCGTCACCGTGTCGTCATAAGCCGCCTATCGAGGGGAAACGCTGTGCTGCTCGCTGTCGACGTCGGCAACACCCAGACCGTGCTCGGCCTCTTCGACTCTGAACGACTCGCCGGGCACTGGCGGATCGCGAGCAACGCCGGTCTGACGGGAGACGAACTCCGTGTGCAGGTAGGCGGGTTGCTGCAACTCTCCGGCCTGTCGTGGGACGACGTCTCGGAGGTGATCCTGTCCTCGGTCGTGCCCCGCCTGACCGCGGCATGGGAGGACGCTGCCGAGGAACAGTGCGGCTGTGGCGCGCTGGTGGTGGGTCCCGGACTCAAGACCGGGATGCCTATCCGCTACGACAACCCGCACGAGGTGGGCGCCGACCGGATAGTCAACGGCGTAGCCGCCTATGAGGTTCACGGCGGGCCGGTGGTGGTGGTCGACTTCGGAACCGCGACCACGATCGACGTCATATCCGAAGACGGCGCGTACTTGGGCGGCGCGATCGCCCCTGGCGTGGAAACGAGTGCGGAGGCGCTGTTCAGCAAAGCAGCACGCCTGTCGAAGGTGGATCTCGAAGCCCCGGACCGCGTGATCGGTACGAACACGCGCGCGAGCGTGCAGGCGGGCCTTCTGCTCGGAGAGGCTGCGATGGTCGACGGCCTCGTGCGTCGCGTCTGGGGCGAGCTCGGCCGCGAAACCCCGGTCGTGGCCACCGGGGGACTGGCACCGCGAATGGCGCCGCTCTGCGAGACCGTATCCGCAGTGAACGTCGATCTTACTATCGAGGGCCTGCGTCTCATCCGAGAGCGCAACCGCTAGTCCGTCACGAGTGGGTCTGCCCTGCGCATCAGGAAGTGATTGAGTCGCCGTCGAAGCGCGTATACTCGGCCTGTGCACAGGATTGTGTACAGGCCGACTAATCTGGGCATGAAGCGCAACGCGTTGATTGTCGCCGCGAAGCAGGGGGAGCGTGAAGATGCGTTTGTTCAGGATCGGCGACAAGGTGGTGAGCCGGGACAAGCTGGTCGACTCCCTCGACGCGATCCTCGAGGACCGGCAGTCAGGCGCGACTCAGGAGGAGGCGGCTCGCCACGCTGGTGTTCAGCGCTCCTTCGTGAGCTTCCTCGAGACTCTTGGAGAGGTGCGCCGGGGGCCTCGAATCGCTCTCGTCGCCTTTCCCGTGTCAAACGGCCCCGAGGTTCGTGCTCTCGCCGAGCGTTACGCGCTGGACTTCGTACTCGTGGTCAGCCAGTCCGATCGAGAGTCGATCGAGTCGGGCGACGCCACCAACGTCTTCAACCAGCTGCTCGAGACACTCGCGGTGCTACGCGACTTCGACACCGTCGTACTGGCGGCCAGCGACTGGCGCGTCTCGACGGTCGAGAAGATCCTGGGCGCCGAGATCGTGGGCATCCCGCTCGGCCACTCGCCGATTCGCGAAGACGTTCAGGTCGACCTGGCCGAACTCGACCGGGTCCTCTCGGCAGTTATGAGCTCGAATCGGAAAGGGCCGCGCGGTCGAACCGGGCGCGTCGGCCAGGCATTCAAAGACGCCGCCGATCTGGCGGGGAGGTGGACCCAATCAAGGAAGTCGTCAGCGTAAGCATCGGGTCGTCCAAGCGTGACCACACCGTCGAGGTCGAGCTGTTCGGCACGCCCTTCCGTATCAGGCGAGAGGGGACCGACGGCGATATGGATCGCGCGGTCGCGCGCCTGACCGAGCTGGACGGGAAAGTGGACGCATTCGGGCTCGGTGGCATCGACCTGTTCCTTCATGCCGCGGGTCACGACTACTACTTCCGTGAGGCCAAGCGCTTCCGCAAGGCCGTATCGAGGACGCCGATCGTCGATGGCTCGGGGCTCAAGGGCGCCGTCGAGGGTGACGTGGTCCGCTATCTTGCCGAGGACCTCGGTCTGTCGCTCGAAGGCAAGCGTGTCCTCATCACCTCCGCGGTCGATCGCTGGGGGATGGCGAAAGCGTTCGCGGATGCCAAATGCGAGATGTCCTACGGTGACCTGCTCTACGCGCTTGGGGTGCCGGTGATGATTCACCGCATGCCGACGCTGGTGCGCGTGATCCACCTCATCGCCCCGATCGCCGTGCAGCTCCCGTTCAAGTGGCTGTACGAGACCGAGGCCGACGACACCACCGAGGTGCAGCACGACAGCAAGTACTCCGAGCTCTACCGTCAGGCCGACATCATCGCGGGAGACTACAAGTACGTGCGCCGATACATGCCCACCGACATGCGCGGGAAGTGGGTCGTCACCAACACGACCACCGCTGAGGACGTCGAGTTCCTCCGCTCCCGGGGCGTGCAGCTGCTCGTGACGAGCACGCCCCGCCTCGAGGGACGCAGCTTCGGAACCAACGTGATCGAGGCGACCATGGTGGCTCTCGATGGCGCGTCGGCTTCGCTGACTCCCCAGCGCTACCTCGAGTTGCTCAAAGGCACCGGTTTCAGACCAGACGTGCTGTGGTTGAACGATGCACCCGCCAACCTTGCCGCCGAATCGCCTCAAAGCGTCATGACGCCCGCGCCCTCCTCGGCATGACGGTTGCTAATTCTTCATAAGCAAGCACGGTTTTCGCGGGTGCTCGTGATTGTCGCGGGTGCCCGCCGATGCTAGTATTCGGGTGTTCAGGCAAGCAGTGGGAAGAAGGGTGCGTTCGCGCCCGCGCGTAGCGCGGTGGGCCTTCTTCCACGGTGCAGAGCGGTTGCCCAAGTGGCGACCGCACCAGAAGGAGTGTGCCTAGTTGAACAAGCGGGCCCGTACGCGTCTGATAGGCGTCACCGCCATCATCCTCATTGCCGTTGCCGCCATCTTCTTGGCCGGCGGAAACCAGACGGCTGCGTACTACAAGACCGTGAAAGAAGCCTCGACCGATCAAGAGCTCGTCGGAGAGCGCGTGAAGGTCGGCGGCGCAGTTGTGGCCGGATCATGGGACAGGAAGTCGAATCCCATGACTTTCGTCATTCGCGACGAGAACGACGCTGACGACAACGGTCCGAGCGTCAAGGTCATCTACAACGGCTCCGTCCCGGCAACGTTTGGGGACGGCGTGGTCGCCATCGTCACCGGCGATCTCGGTGCCGACAACACGATCGCCGCGGATGAGATGATCACCAAGTGCCCCTCGAAGTATGAGTCGGCAGAGGGCGCTATGCCCCTCGCTGACCTCGTTGGCCAGGGCGACACCATGGTCGGCAAGACCGTGAAGACCGCGGCCTTCGTCAAGGCTGGAACGATCGCTCCTCCGGGAGGCGACGCTCGATTCATCGCCACGGCCACAGCGGCCGGCGGTGAGGAGATCCCCGTTGCGTACGAAGGTGCACTGCCGAGTGGCATGACCGATGGTTCCGCGGTCGTGATCACCGGCGCGCTCGAAGCTGACGGCGTCTTCGTCGCCACCCAAGTGGCGCTTGAAGGCGAAAAGTAGAAGTAGGCCGACCGATGCCCCGCGCAAGAGCGCGGGGCATCTGCATGAAATGACCTAAGACAGGAGTGCAGATGCTTCTCGGGACTATGTTCCTCGGCCTCGGCCTCGTCACGACCATCGTGGCGATCGGTTCCCTTTGGTGGGGCCACAAGCTGGGCGAGAAGGATGGCGAGAGCGTTACCAACGTTGGCTACCTCGCGACGTTCGCCGGCCTAGTTGCCTATACCGTCTCGGTACTGACGATTCTTACGGCGTTCTTCCGCAACGACTTCAGGTTCCTGTACGTCGCGGAGAACCATTCGACTGACGTGTCGAGCCTCGCGTGGCTCTACAAGGTCTCAGGCGTGTGGGCGGGCCGTGAAGGCTCACTTCTCTTCTGGACCTGGCTCATCGCGTGTTTCGCGGCGTACGTCGCGTACAGGCGGATGGACAAGACCGACGCCTTGTCGAACATGGGCCTGCTTGTCACCAACGTCGTGCTCGGGCTCTTCAGTGCGGCAATGCTCTTCGCTGATGTAAACAACCCGTTCAAGGCGACGCCGGCGAACATGCTAGGCGCCAACGGCGAACTCCTGTCTAACTCCGCCATGAACCCGCTGCTGCAGCACTGGGCGATGATCCTGCATCCGCCGACGCTGTTCATCGGTTATGCCGGTCTCACCATCCCCTTTGCGTTCGCGATTGCTTCTCTCATCGTCAACGACCCATCGAAGAAGTGGGTCGAGATCGTCGACCGCATCACCGTCTTCTCGTGGCTCTTCCTCGGTCTCGGCATAGGACTCGGCTCGGTCTGGGCGTACGTGGTCCTCGGTTGGGGCGGCTACTGGGCCTGGGACCCGGTCGAGAACGCATCGCTGCTTCCCTGGCTCACGGGCGTGGGACTGATCCACAGCTTCACGATGTATCGCCGCCGTGACGGCTTCAAGCGCTGGGCCATCATCAATGCCGCGCTCACCTTCTCGCTCGTCATTCTCGGCACGTTCATCACGCGGTCCGGCATCGTGCAGTCGGTACACGCATTCCAGGCCGACCTCTTCTCGACCTACCTCTTCGGCTTCATGATCGTCGCGCCGCTCGTAGCGGCCGGCGTCGGCCTGTGGCTGCGCGGCGACGCCTACAACGGGAACGACGAGTTCGAGTCGTTGACCGCTCGCGAGGCGGCGTACTACTTCAACAACCTGCTCATGATCGTCGCCGCCGTTATCGTCGCCTACATGACCGTGAGCTCGGCGCTCCCGAGCTGGCTTCCCTTCGGTGGCCAGTCGATCGGCGCCGCGACCTACGATCTTCTGGCTCGTCCGGTGGGCATCCTCTACGCGCTCATCCTGGCGGTCTGCCCGATCCTGTCTTGGCGCAAGACCGATGGGGCCACCTTCTGGAAGCGCGCGAAGTGGCCGTTCGTCATCGCCGCCGCGATCTTTGTGGCCCTCTTGGCCGAGTGGTATTTCGCGCTGCGGCCGATCTACGACTTCATGGTTTCGCAGGGCGGCAAAGGCGCGGCGGGCTTCTTGTCCTTCGGTCCGAGCTTCATCTATCACGGGCTGGCAATCTTGGCGTTCTTCGCAGCCGCACTCATCATCGCCAACGGCATATGGCTGTTTGTGGAAGGATCGCGCAAGCGCGCGGCGGCCAAGGGCGAGAACGTCTTCGCTTCCTTCTGGGCGATTCTCACCAAGGCGCGCACTCAGTCGGGTGGCTACCTCTCACACATCGGTATCGGGATCATCCTCATCGGCCTGGTTGGCTCGGCGATGTACGTCCGCGACGTGAAGACGCTACTCCCCGACGCGGAGGGCCAGCGCTTCGAGGTGTCGGACTACTCGTTCACCTATCAGGGCATCTCCGACGAGCAGCAGGCCAATGGCGACATCGAGTCCGTCGCCACGTTCGCCGTCTCGAGGAACGGCAAGCAGCTCGGCACGGTGACGCCCGGCCTGACTCAGTTCGCCCGTCAGGGTCAGACGCGCCTCAACGCCGCCGTGCTCTCCGAGCCCCTCCGGGACATCTTCATGGTGTGGGAGGGCAATCAGGAGAGTGCGACCGGTGGCCAGGAGCTCTCGATCAACGTCAAGATCAATCCGCTCATCTGGTTCGCATGGGGCGGCTTCGCGCTTCTGATGCTCGGAGCATTGCTCGCTGCATGGCCGAAGCGCACCGCCGGGCGCGCGCTCGAGCCTGTCGCCCCCACACGGGGTTCCAAGGCCTCGCGCTAACCGGATGACTGCCGAAAAAGACTCGACACTCGCGTTGGAGGTCCGGGAACTCTCCCGGACCTTCGGCGCGCGCAAAGCCCTCGACCAGGTCTCCTTCGAGGTTCCTCGGGGAGCGTTCCTGTCCATCTTCGGGCCCAACGGCGCAGGCAAGACGACGCTGCTGAAGATCCTGTCGACGCTGTCGTCGCCTTCAAAGGGCAGCGCCCGTGTACTGGGCTACGACGTGGTCGAGGACGCTGTTGAGTTGCGCGAGCGAATCGGCTTCATCAGCCACAATCCGCTGCTCTACCCAGACCTCTCCGCCGAGGAGAACCTCGAGTTCTTCGCGGAGCTGTACTGCCTCGAGAACCCGAAGGAGCGCATCAGAGAGCTCCTCACCGCCGTCGAACTCGACCACCGTCGTCTCGATCTCGTGAGCGCGTTCTCGCGGGGCATGCTCCAGCGCCTCTCGATCGCGCGCGCCCTGTTGCACTCGCCCGAGGTCATATTCCTCGACGAGCCGTACTCGGGCCTGGACCCGCACGCAATGGACATCCTCGACTCGCTCATCGCCCAAGTACGCGAGCAGCACACCTTCGTGATGGTTAGCCACGACTTGGCCAAGGGTCTCCAGCTCTGCAGTCACGCACTCATCCTCGCCAAAGGCAAAGTCGTGCTCTTCGACGAGCACGACAACATCGACGAGGCCGAGTTCGCCGCTACCTACCGGCAGACCGTCGGGATGGGGGTGGCGTAGGTGGCGAAGAAGAGCGCGACCCCGAGGATGTCATCATGGCGCCAGTTCAAGGCGATTCTCCGCAAAGACATCGTCATGGAGCTGCGTACAAAAGAGATGCTCACCTCGATGGGCCTCTACGCTCTGCTCGTGCTACTCATCTACTACCTCGCGCTCTCGCAGGCCGGCTCGGCATTCGAGGTCGGATACATCGGTGCAGGACTGCTCTGGCTGGCCATCGTGTTCACCTCACTTCTGGGGCTCAACCGTTCGCTCGTGCACGAAAAGGATCAGGGCTGTCTTGACGCGCTGCTGCTGTCGCCCATCGACCGACCGGTGATCTTCTTCGGCAAAGCAGTGGGTAACCTGCTGTTTCTGCTCCTCGT
>DATHUB010000041.1:0-7523 GCA_035462695.1 Coriobacteriia bacterium
CGGAGGCAGACGGAGCTTGCCGAGCGTGGGCGCTCACCACACGCGCCTCCACGATCGCATCGGCCTCGGCCACGAGCTGCGGAAGTGTGAGGGGCGCGACAAGCGCGAACGCTGCAGCAGGCACTACAAAGGCGAGCCCAAGCGCGGCCAGACAGAGCATGGTTGCGTTGACGATGCGTCGTCTCATCGAACTCCAGATAATGCGGGTCCCCCTGCGGATTGAACAGCCGTCCGTTACACGAAGAGGTCCCGGTCGGGAGTTCTCTACTCGGACTTCATTCGCTGCTTAGGAAACACGACACGCAAGAGGTATACCATTCCAAGCGCGAGGATGAGAGGGGACGCGATGGCGACGGCGGCAGCGCCGAGCTGAACGCCGGGCACCAGTTGCACGATGATCAGCAGCGCAAGGAAGGCGCCCGCTGCTCCGGTGTACAGCCACAACGGCTCAGACAGCGACTCCTTCGCGTTCGCGCGCCGCGTCGGCCGCAGCGAATCAGCGAGCATGACGAAGCTCAGGACCAGAGCCGCAAGAACGATGAACTGGGCGATCACCCAAAGGGGACCGGCGAGCGTCACGTTGTCATGCAAAGAGAACGACCTCCAAGACGAGGGGGACGGCGCACGAGCCACTGCACACCTGTACCCTCTCGGGATTAATGAGCCTTTGAGCCGGGGAACCTAACCCGCGATCTCCGCCAACCGTCTGACGACCGTCGTGAAGAACGGCTGGCCGTCGGTTCCTCCACCGGCCGGGTCGACGACCCGCTCGGGGTGCGGCATGAGACCGAAGACGTTACCGCGCTCGTTGCAGACGCCCGCGATGTCGTCGAGGGCTCCATTCGGAGCCGAACCGCCCGCGGCTGAAGACCCGTCGGGCTCGCAGTATCGGAGCACGACTTGTCCGTTCGCGTTGAGCCGCTGGAGCGTCGCCTCGTCGCAGACGTAGTTGCCTTCGTTGTGGTTGATCGGCACCTCGAGGACGCTTCCCTCGGGCAGGTCGACCCAGTCGCATGAGCCATCGACGCGAAGGTTGACGGTCTTGCAGATGAACTTCAGGCCCTGGTTGCGCAGGAGGGCACCCGGGAGCAGGTGCGCCTCGGCGAGAATCTGAAAACCGTTGCAGATGCCGAGGACCGGGCCGCCCTTCTCGGCGAAACGCACGACTTCGCTCATCACGGGGCTGAAGCGGGCAACCGCGCCGGTGCGGATGTAGTCGCCGTAACTGAAGCCGCCGGGCAGAACGACGGCGTCGAAACCGCTGAGGTCGGTGTCTCCGTGCCAGACGAACTCGGCGTCGAGGCCGAGGTAGTTCGCGGCGTGGATGACGTCCTGCTCGCAGTTGGAGCCGGGGAAGATGACGACACCGAAGCGCATGCCCTAGGCCTCCTCGACCGTGTCGATGCGGAAGTCCTCGATGACCGGGTTGGCGAGAAGCTTCTCGCACATCTCAGTCACTTGGGCCTCCGTGACGTCGCCGGAAAGGCGGATGTACTTGCCGATCTTGACCTCTTCGATGCCCTCATAGCCGAGGTTGGCCAAGGCGCGCTCCGCCGTGGCTCCGGGAGGGTCGAAGATTCCCTGCTTGTAGGTCACGAATATCTCGTAGCGCGCCATATGGTCCGCTCCCCTTCTCGCGCGCGGTCAGGACTCGTCTCTTGCCGAGGACTTCTTGGAGGATTCCGCATTCGTCTTCTCGACGGGCTTGCTGTCGGGCTTGGGCGCCTTGCCGCTCTTCTGGAGGTCCATCCACTCCTTGCGCATGCGGCGCAGCTTCGTCCAGTCAAGATACAGGGCTGCGAAGATGCCCGCGTAGCCAATGAACAACAGGATGTTCGCGATCTGCGGTTGGCCGAGCCACTGGCGCACCGCGAGCGAGGCGAAGGTGAAGACGACCGAGCCCAGAAGCAGCATCCACCAGATGCGACGCCACCGGCGAAACTCCTCGGTCGGCGGGTTGATCACGAGAGGCTGGCGTGCGGCGGCCGGCTTCTTCTTCGGCGCCGACGAGCCGGTCTGCTCGGCCTCCCGCTTGGGTTTCGCCGAGGCGGACGAGCGCCGTGTCTTGCCCGCGGGGGCGGTGTTCTTCTGGTAACGCTCGTTCTGGGGACTGCGACGCGCCATCTAGGCGGCCCCTTCCGGATTGAAGGTACGGCCCGTGATGAGCTCATAGGCCTGAATGTACTTCGCCGAGGTCGCCTCGATGATCTCGTGGGGCAACGCGGGAGCGGGCGGCTGCTTGCTCCACCCGCTGCTCTCGAGCCAGTCGCGCACGAACTGCTTGTCGAAACTCGGTTGGCCGGAACCGGGCTGGTAGGCGTCGGCGGGCCAGAAGCGACTCGAGTCGGGAGTCAGCACCTCGTCGATCAGCGTGATCTCGCCGCCGACGGAGCCGAACTCGAACTTGGTGTCAGCAATGATGATGCCGCGCGTGGCCGCGTGAGCGCGCGCCGCCGAGTAGACCGCTATCGACTTCTCGCGCAGGCCGCCCGCCACCTCGGGGCCGACAATCTCGACCATGCGCTCGAAGCTGATGTTCTCGTCATGGTCGCCGATCTCAGCCTTGGTGCTGGGCGTGAAGAGCGGCTCTTCGAGACGGCTCGACTCGACGAGCCCGTCCGGCAGCTCGATGCCGCAGACCGTGCCCTGCCTCTGGTACTCGTTCCAGCCGCTGCCCGCGAGGTAGCCTCTCACGATGCACTCCACCGGATAGACGCTCGCCTTCTTCACGAGCATGAAGCGGCCGCGAAGCCAGTCAGCGTGCTGTGCGAACTCGCTCGGAAGGTCGGCCACATCCGCCGAGAGCAGATGGTTTGGAACGACATCGGCCAGCAGATCGAACCAGAACAGGGAAAGCTTCGTAAGCACCTCGCCCTTGAACGGGATCGGGTCGGGAAGAACGAAATCGAAGGCGCTGATGCGATCCGAGGCGACGAGAAGCAGGCGGTCGCCGAGGTCGTACAGGTCACGCACTTTGCCTTGAGAGTCTGGCCGAAGGCCGGAAGGCTCGAGCACCAAAATCCTCCCTGAAAGGGTCGTCACGAAAGAACGATCTAAGCCGGCCGAAGGGACGAAGTCGGCAGCGAGGGCGCGGCGTACGCCGCCATTGTAGGGCAAGCGGCTGTGGTGCGGAGCCGCCTATCTCAAGATGCCCAGATAGAGAAGGGCAAGGAAGCCATGTACAAGCCCAATCGCAAGCAGCGCCCACGCGAGGGCCTTGTGCACCTTGAGGTGGGTTCGCCCCTTGAAATGTATCTTCCGGTAGCCCACGAGCATCTGCACGACGGTCAGCACGAAGGCGGAGACTCCGAGTGCCACGACCACGAGCGGGTGAGGAGTCGGTAGGAAGTCGAACATGCGCCTCGTCCTTTCCGTCCGGATGCTTCCCGAAGAATACCCCAGCGCGAACCCGAGCCCCACTCGGCGCGTCCTATCCAACTGACGTCTACTGACGTAGCGTCGTAGCCGTAAGCTCAACCGATGCCCGCTCCTGTTCCACCTGCCGAGGAGACCTGATGCTCAGCCACATGCGTCCCGCACTTGTGATCGCGGCGCTCGCCGCAGTCCTGCTCGTATCGGGATGTGGAGGGGACTCCGCTCCGAGCGGCACGCCGAGCGTTCGCGGTGTCGTCACAGAGATCCAGGAGTCCGGCGACGGGGGGTCGCTGAGGGTCGTGTGGGCCGAGCACCCGGCGGTCGGCGCACAAGCCGAGTTCGACGCCGCACAGGTGACCGTGACCGAGGAGACCGAGATCAGGCAGCGGCCGCAAGGGTCAAGGCAGGCGACCCCCATCACGTTTGGCGAGATCATGCAGGGCGACATCGTCTGGGTCTGGTTCACCGACGGGCCCGTGCTTGAGTCGTATCCCGTTCAAGCCGGAGCACAGTGGATCGAGGTAAGGGGTCGCTACCAGGGCGAGCTTCCCACGCCGCCGGGCCTCGAGGCGCCGACGCAGCCCTAGCCCGCGAGCGGAGCCTTGGGCAGCCGAATCGTGAAGCGCGTGCCCGTGCCCCACGCCGAGTCGACTCCGATCGTCCCGCGGTGCCGATCGACGATCTCCTTGGTGACGGCGAGTCCGATGCCGAGACCGCCCGTCGCCGTGGCTCGTGCGGAGTCCGCCCGCCAGAAGCGGCTGAAGACGTGCGGCAGATCTTCCTCGGCGATGCCCATACCCGTGTCGATGATCTCGACGACGGCCTGCTCGGCCTGTACGGCCAGCCGTACCTCGATGCGACCGCCCGCTGGCGTATAGCGCGCGGCGTTCGAAAGCAAGTTGCCGACGGCCTGCTGGAGGCGGTCCGCGTCTCCGCGAACGAAGACCTTCTCGGCGATATCGATCGACAGGGTGAGATCGCACGCCTCGATGAGGGCCTCGTTCGCGTCGACGGCGGCTCTCACCGGAGTGGAAAGGTCGATTCGCCGCATCTCGAACGGCAGTGAGCCTCGTTCGAGCCGCGTGAGCTCCAAGATGGCGTCGGCGAGCCTGCCGAGACGGATGGTCTCGTCGCGGACGACGCCGAGCCGCTCTTCGTCGGCCGGCAACACGCCGTCCTGCATCGCTTCCACGGTGGCCTGGATCGCCTGAAGCGGCGTGCGAAGCTCGTGCGCCACGTCCGCGGTGAGGCGCCGCTCGAGTTGACGATCGGCCTCGATCGCGTCGGCCATCTCGTCGAAGGTCGTGCCGAGGACGGCTATCTCGTCTTCGCCGGACAGGTTCGCGCGGGCGTTGCGATCGCCTTGCCTGAGCGCTCGGGCGGCGGCGGTGATGGTATCGATCGGCCGAACGAGCCGGCTTGCGTACCAGACGCCGGCGACCGAGGCCAAGGCGATAGCCACGAGCGCCGCGACGGTGAGCGCTATGAATGAGCCACGGCGAAACTGCTCGTCGCGGTCGGTCAGAAGCGCGCCGGGGCCGAACGCCCACACGCGCACCGTCCCAACCCTGGTGTCGCCGACCACTACCGGAGAGGTCACGGTCGGCCCCTCGGGCTGGAGCACGAAGTCCTGCGGCGCCGCGTCCTGTGTGCCCGGGCTCTGGGTGCGGTTGACCGAGTCGTCGTACCTGACGGCCCCGGAGTTGTCGATGATTTGAATCGCGGTCCCGCGCATGGTCCCGATCCGCGGGATGACGGAGAGGGCCTCGAACGTCCAGCCTCCGTAACCCGCGTACGCCTCGGCGGCGATCTCGGCGACGCCGTCGCTCACGCGCTGGAGGTTTCCGCGTACGTACTGATCGAACTGGTAGTTCCACGCTGCCGACAACAGGACAGCGGAGAGTGCCGCGGTGAGTGCCGCGACGACCGCGAATGCGATGGCGATGCGGCGGCTGAAAGAGCCGCGTGACGACCGCCGCTCGTCAGGGTCGTCGAAGAACTCGTCGTCAGTCGTCATCGGCGTTCCGCGGCGATTCGAAGCGGTAGCCGACCCCGTGAACCGTCCAGATGAAGGTTGGGTCGCGCGGATCGTCGCCGAGCTTGGCGCGGAGGTTCTTCACGTGGCTATCCACCGTGCGCTCGTAGCCCTCGAAGTCATAGCCGAGTACCTTCTCGACCAGCTCCATCCGCGAGTAGACGCGCCCCGGATAGCGGGCAAGTGTCGTCAGCAGCTTGAACTCGCTCGCCGTGAGATCGAGTTCCTTGCCGTCGACAAACGCCTTGTGTCCCGCAGTGTCGATCTCAAGCGTGCCGAAAACGAGGCGGTCGCGTTGCGGCTCCTCCTCGACGTGCGCCCGCCGCAGCAGAGCGCGCACGCGGGCGACCAGTTCACGAGGTGAGAACGGCTTGACGAGGTAGTCGTCGGCACCGAGCTCGAGTCCGGCGACGCGATCCTCGAGCTCGCCCTTCGCGGTGAGCATGATGATCGGGACATCAGAGCTGTCACGAATCGCTTTGCAGACCTGTTCGCCCGAGACCTTGGGCAGCATGAGGTCGAGCACGACGAGGTCGAAGCGATGCTTGGCGAACTGATCGAGCGCCACCTGTCCGTCGGCCGCCTCTGTGACCCAGTAGCCTTCGCGCTCCAAGTAGGCGAGAACCGCTTCGCGGATCGCCTTCTCGTCTTCGACCAGCAGGATTCGTCTTGTCTCGGCCGCCATATCGCCTTCCTTATTCAGGTCAATGGTTCGACGAAGCGAAGTCTACGCCTCGCCACCGAGCGGGCGCCGCTTTCCACCGAATCTCCACTGGTCGCAGGCGTGGTCGGTCGGATATCCCAGTCTGATCGGCATGAGTGCCCGGGGCGCTTCAGGCAATCTGCTTCACCTCAGAAGTGCAGGCCGGACAACGGCTAGCCGCCTTCGATATCTCGGTGGTGCACTGCGGACACTCCCGCGTCGTCGATTCTTCTGCACGCCGAAAGGCGTTGATGGCCTTGATGGCCAAGAACAGGGAGAAGCCGACGAGCAGAAAGGTGATCACCGAGTTCAGAAATGAACCGTACGCCCACACGGCGGCACCTGCGGCGCGCGCTTGCACGAGCGAATCGAAGGGACCGCCGCCTCTCAGCACGACGAACAGGTTCGAGAGATCGGTACCGCCGAGCAACAGGCCGACGAAGGGGTTGATGAGGTCATCGACGAAGGACTTCACAATCGCCCCGAAAGCCGCGCCCAAGACGACGGCGACGGCAAGGTCCAAGACATTGCCTTTGAAGGCGAACTCCTTGAACTCTTTGAACATATGCCGCTCCCAACTGCCGAGGGTCACCGTGGGTATCTTTCCCAATCACCCCTCTCAGTCGCGGTATCGACCCTCGAAGACGACGAGATCGCCAGTGCCCAGAGAGCCGGAGCCGAGTCTCAGCCGCTTCGCAGGTTCGGTACTTCTCGGCGGGAACAAGAGCAGCTCGCCCGTGATGCCGTCGAGCACCAGCAGTCGGTCATCCCATGCGTGGAGTGCGGACGGCATGCCTGCCGTCGTGGCCAGCCGCGTCTGCCGGAGGTCGGAGTGGCTTACCGGCGGCTAGCCGGAGTCGAAAGAGGTTGTGGCGCGCGCAGCTCTACTCAGAGCCGCTCGTCAGAAGCGAGTAGAGGCGGCGTGCATCCTTCTCGTCGTAGCAGTGGATCGCGTAGCGGACCTCTCGGCCATTCTCGTCAGGGCCCCACCACGATACCGCGTGATCGACTGCGAGCTGATCGATCGGGCCAACGTAGGGCAGCAAGATGACACTCAGGCCGCCCTTGGCCCAGCCGGGTCCTATCGTGACGTCCCGAGCATCGGACGCCGAGAACTCCAGCGTCGGGTAATGACCCTCAGTCAGGCCAGGAACCTCTCCGAGGCCCGGCCAGACGCCGGCGCCGATGGCCATGACAATCGTGCTGGCGACGAGCATGCCGAGCGCCCATAGGAGCATCCGCCAATCGAGCGCGACGATGGCCCAGACGAGGGCCACGGGTGCAGCGGACATGAGTATCGCCTGAAGCCAGATCCAGAAGACGTAGAGCCCCTTTGGCCCCCTCGGCCCGGTGAAGCTGACTCGGTCACCGACGACGATGACGCGGGATCGGCCGGCGAAACGCGCCGAG
>DATHUB010000042.1:0-1900 GCA_035462695.1 Coriobacteriia bacterium
TCTATCAATGAGGCCGACGAGACCGAGCTGATCGAGCTGTTCGACGCCTTCGACGTCTGCGCCACTTACGACAAGTCCACCCGCCGACTGGAGCTTGCCGCCAGCGTGACGCCAGAACTGGTCGCAAGCCAGGGTCGGTCGCAGGAAGGTGTCCAAAACCCGCCCCCGCTATAGGACGAAAGCCCCGCAGATGCGGGGTTTTCGCGTTTCAGAGGGCGCATACAAAAGGGTTCAAAATGGCCCGTGGGGCAACGCCTGGGGCAACATGAGCTTCGAGAGAGGTCGATTTAGGCCAGAGCCACCAGGGGCAGCGGGCGCCGCCCCTGGCCCCGTCCTCGACCGAGGGGTGATCGGCGATGAGCGTTAAGGATGACATTTGGCAGTCGTCTGTCCGGGCGCCGCGAGAATATGGAGCACATGTCCGGTGCCGCCGACCTTCCCATGACCGAGCGTCTCCGGCGTGAGTACGAGCAGATGCTCAAACGGTTGGAGAAGGGACGCGAGCGGGCGCAACGGCTACGCGATCTCGCGGACCAGGCGACTGACCAGGTCATGGCCGACGAGCGGCTGGTCCGGTCGCTGGCTGAGGTGTTGGGAGTTTCGCCGCAGGCGACGATTCACGACCTTGGCGGCGCGATTCGAGGACAGCGGCTACGAGAAGTTGCTGTAGAGGTGCTGAAGAAGCACGTTCAACCGGGCGACGAAGTCCACTATCGCGAGTGGTTCGAGCTGCTGCGCGATGAGGATGTTGTGGTAGCTGGCCGGGACCCGCTTGCGACGTTTCTTGCCCAGGTCAGCCGCTCGGACGCTGTCGAGGCGGTCGGCGGTCGCTCGGGCCGTTATCGCCTTCGCGCAGTCGCTTAGGTCGCGCCGACTCGGATCATCCGCCTTCGCTTGGTGGGGACTTCGGCTGCAGATAATCCGGGCCGCGTCAGGAATCCGTCCGGTACGTATGAATAGCTACGTCAGGCAGGGTCGTAGCTACACCTTCTACAAGGGAGGGATTCCGAAGCTGATGACTTGCGTAATGGCCCATTTCCACGAGCTTGAGCGGGAGACGAGCGTGAACGTCAGCGAGTACATCACCGAGAACAAGCGATTGCCAGACCCCGATCTGGAGGCGGCCTGGGACTCGATCGTGGCGTCCGAGGAGGTCAAGGACCGACTGCTGAACCAGGCGGTACTGGCGCTTCGCCTGCGCGCGGACTTGCCCTTCGACACGACTTCGCTGCACGGGTTGGTGCTGCTGTACGGGCCGCCGGGGACCGGCAAGACGACGCTCGCGCGCGGGGTCGCCCAGCAGCTTGCGCCGCTCGTCGGCGGTTCGGCGCGGCTGATCGAGATCAACCCGCACGGATTGATGAGCGCCGAGCACGGCCAGTCGCAGCAACGCGTATTCGAGCTGCTCTGCGAGCACATCCCAATGCTCGCCGACGACAAGGTGCCTACGGTCGTGCTGCTCGACGAGGTCGAGTCGATGGCTGTCGCTCGCAGCGCTGCGTCGTTGTCAGCAAACCCGGCCGACGTGCATCGAGCGACTGATGCGGTGCTGATGGCGCTCGATCGCAACGCTCGCGCCCATCCACATCTCCTTACCGTCGCCACGTCGAACTTCACGCTCGCCCTTGATGAGGCGTTCCGCTCGCGCGCAGACGTAGGCATCGAAATGCCGTTGCCCGACCAGGCGGGGGCGCTCGCCATCCTGCAGCGGACGCTTGCCGACTTTGGACAGCGCTACCGGAAGCTCGGCCTGCTTGCGCAGGACCCGCATCTGATGCAGGTCGCTGATGAGTTGGTCGGACTGGATGGCCGGCGTATTCGGAAGGTCGTCACCGAGGCGCTGGCTGGCAACCGTGCGACCGTCCTGGACCCCGACAAGCTGCGGACGCCCGACCTGTTG
>DATHUB010000043.1:0-3450 GCA_035462695.1 Coriobacteriia bacterium
ACCATCCTCGGCATAACAATCGGCGTACTTGCGCTCGTCGTCATGGGGGCGCTGGCCGAGAAGCTCAATCTGCTCGTCGACGGCGGAACCCGCTACTACGGCGACAAGGTCACCGTGACCGACGCCGGGGTGAAGGGCAACTTCGGCGCCCCACTCTCTCTCGGCAAGGTTCGCGAGATCGAGCACGTGCAAGGCGTGGCGCGTGCAAGCGCATCTCTGGGGATGATGCTCGACCCGGATCAGACAGCTAGCGTCGGCGTACCTCCGATGATCGTGGGAACCGACTTCCGCTCAGATGGGATCGAGAAGTTCGAGATCGACTACCGCGAGGGACGCGCGCTGCAGAAGGGCGATGACGGCAAGGTCACGCTCGGATCCGACATCGCGGTCAAGCTCAAGGCCGGCGTTGGCGATACCGTCACCATCCGTGACGAGCGGTTCCGCGTGGTGGGCGTTGCCGACAAGACACTAACGGCTCCTGACGCAACTGTCGTCATGACGATTGGGGACGCTCAGCGCCTCTTTCTCGAGGACCTGCCCGCGGCCGTGCGTTCCAGAGTCGATCCCAAGGACCTTTGCACCAGCATCGCGGTCTATCCGAAGCCCGGGGTGAACCCGGAGGCGCTAGCGACGGCTGTCGAGTTGGACGTCGACGGCGTCAATGCGGATGGCCCGGCGGCGTTCAAGCGTCAGGTGGGCGGTCAGATGAAGCTCTTCAACGCGATCATCTTCAGCGTCGCGCTCATCTCGCTGATCGTCGGTGGCATGTCGGTCGTCAACACCATGACCATGGCGGTCGCCGAGCGCACCCGCGAGATCGGTATCCGCAAGGCGATCGGCGCAGGCACAGGTGCGATCATGCGCCAGTTCGTGGCTGAGTCGGCACTCATCGGGTTCATCGGCGGACTATCCGGCCTGCTCATCGGTGCCGGGCTCGCGACGCTACTGAACCGGGCGAGCGAAGCCTCGGGCACGGTGCTCTTCCTCGTCACGGCTCGGCTGGCGGTCGGCTCGATTGCTTTCGCACTCGTGCTGGGCGTGATCTCAGGCCTCTATCCGGCCTTTCACGCCGCCCGCCTCAACCCGGTGAGGGCTCTTCGCTACGAGTAGCCGCTCAATCCGCTCTTGATCCGAACACTCAATCCGAAAGGAAGACCCATGTCGCTCGAAAACATCAAAGCCCAGGCACTCACCACCGAGATGTCGCATCGCGCCACCACCCGTACCGTCTGCGAAGGGCCCGGCTGCCCGACGACCGTTCGCCAGCAGTACGACGCCTACGTCGCTCGCCTGCGTCAGCGCTCGACGGGCCCGGAGGGCAGCAGGCCAGCCAAGCTCACGGGTGCGTCGACCAGCTCACCTGCGGCCATCTCCGTTACCAGCGTCACCAAGCGTTACCGGCTCGGCAAGGACAACCACGTCAACGCGTTGCGCGGCGCAACGCTTGAAATCGACGGCGGCGAAATGGTCGCGATCGTCGGACCAAGCGGTTCGGGCAAGTCCACGGTCATGCACCTCATCGGCTGCTTGGACACGCCGGACGCGGGCGACGTCTACATCAACGGCCGCAGAGTGAACGACCTTCGCGGAGGAGCACTCACGCGCCTGCGCGGCACCGAGATCGGCTTCATCTTCCAGGGCTTCAATCTCGTGCCCACGATGAGCGCGATCGACAACGTGGCCCTCGCTGCCGAGTACGCGGGGACCCCGCGCAGCGAAGCTCGACAGCGTGCAGAGGAGCTTCTCGCGCTCGTGGGACTCGCCGAGAGAAGCGCCCACCTGCCGAGCGAACTCTCCGGAGGCCAGCAACAGCGGGTCGCCATCGCCCGCGCGCTGGTGAACCGCCCTTCGATCGTGCTAGGCGACGAGCCGACCGGCGACCTCGACACCGCGACCTCGGACGAGATCGTTGCGCTTCTTCGACGCATCAACGTCGAGACGGGCACGACGTTTGTCATCGTCACGCACAACCCGGAAGTGGCCGAAGCATGCGATCGGACGATCAAGATGCGCGACGGCCTGGTGGAAGATCACGGACACGACCGTTGCTGCACCACCACCGCCCCCCGCGCCTCGCTCCCCCGAATCGCCCACACGCACAGCCCGGCCCTTGCCGGAGCGGCAAGCGCATAGACGGTCCCTCGGTCCCCGCCGGGGACAGTGCCGGGCCGTCTGATGCAAGGCGGCCCGGCACCTCAAGCAGCTGAGAGGACGGATGAGATGAACGCAGGAACCGAGAGTCTGAAGGACGCCGTTCGAGATCGGTACGCGGGGCACGCACAGAAGCGAAGCTCCTGCTGCTCATGCAGCTGCGGCACCGACAGCTCGAGCGCCGATTTCCTCGACTACGATGCCGCTGAGCTGGCCGAACTGCCGCTGGATGCGGACCTCGGACTCGGCTGCGGGAACCCTCTTGCGCTCCAGTCGGTATCCGAAGGAGACTTCGTGGTCGACCTAGGCAGCGGCGGGGGTATCGACTGCTTCCTCGCCGCTCGACGCACCGGCCGTACTGGGCGCGTCATCGGAGTCGATATGACTGCGGAGATGGTCCGGTTGGCTCGGCGCAACGCCGAGCGGGGCGGCTTCGACAACGTCGAATTCCGGCTCGGCGAAGTCGAAGACCTGCCCATCGACGACAACACCGCGGATCTCATCATCTCGAACTGCGTGATCAACCTCGTCCCGGACAAGCACAGGGCTTTCGCGGAGGCCTTCCGTGTGCTGAAGCCGGGTGGTCGCCTCTCCGTCTCTGACATCGTCACAACCGAGCCACTGCCGAGAACTGCCCGCTCATCGGTGGCTGCATACGTTGCCTGTCTTGGCGGGGCGGCGACGCTGGACGACTACGTGGGAGCGGCTCGCTCGGCAGGATTCACAGCTCTCGAGATCGTCTCCAACGCGGCCTACGCGATGGAGGAGGGGGAGGCTGAGGCTCTGCTGTCCGCCTACAGCCGGGTTGCGCCACCTGAAATCGGGGCAAGAGAGGCGCGGCGAATCGCGGGGCTCTTTCGCAGCGTGACACTTCAGGCATCGAAGCCACGCGACGACGCCTGACGCCGGCTTGCCAACTCCATACATCCTCCACGCCCGCGGCATCACGGCGTCACATCCACCAGCAATGATGGCTGTAGCCCCCCGCGCTTCGCGCGATACAAGCGGGTGCCCAGCACAGCCAGATCCGTCAACCCGACGTGGAGGACATGGACATGAACGAACACACGAATGGCTCAAACGAGACCGCTCCAACCGCGCCGCTCCCCCCGCAGGCTGCGGTGAACGCGCCGCCCGCCCCGGAGTGGACAGACGCCGGACTTCCGCCTGTTCCTGAGCGGTCGCACAACCCGATGCCCATGGGGGCCAAGGTGGCTCTCGCGATCGGCGCACTCGCCCTCGTTGCGATGGTCTCGTTCGGTGCGGGCTGGAGCTCGCGAGGTGTCCTCTCCCGTTTCA
>DATHUB010000044.1:0-4314 GCA_035462695.1 Coriobacteriia bacterium
GGTTCTGACTCGCCGGTGAGCGCCGACTCGTCGAGTGCGAGCTCGCTGCTCTCGATGAGCCGCAGGTCGGCGGCGACCCGGTCTCCCGTCTCGAGCAGCACCACGTCGCCGGGTACGACATCGGCCGCGTCGATCGTCGCCGGTTGCCCGTCCCGAAGTACTCGTGCGTGCGGTGCCGACAGCTTGCGGAGTGCTTCGAGCGCCTTCTCGGCGCGCCACTCCTGCGACATGCCGATGACCGTGTTCAGAGCGACGACGGCGAGAATGACGATGGCATCGATGCCGTGGCCCGCAAGAACCGAGATCGCAGCGGCTCCGAGCAGCATGATGATGAGTGGGCTGGCGAGCTGCTTCACCAACAGCGATAGGGGACCGGGTGACTCGGCTTCCCGGAGCTCGTTCGCACCGAACTCGGCCAGAGCTTCCTCGACGCGAGCGCCGCTCAGTCCGTCACGTCCCGAGCCGAACTCCTCTTCCAGTGAGCCGATGCTTCGGCTGTGCCACGGAGCCGGCTCGTCGGCCGACTTGATGCGCTCCAGCTTGCTCTCGTCATGGCCCACGGGCGCTCCTCTACTACGCTCGACGACCCGTTGCGATTGGATTTCCCTCCGTTTACCTGCCCCTTTGTGCCGCTCGCAGAACCAATTGTTGAGGGTTGGTGCGTGCAACGGTATGAATGACTCAATAGAAGATAGACGGGTTCGGGGTCACACCCGAAGGTCGCTGAGAACGGTCGGGCCGCCGTCTCGAGATTCCCTCTCGAGTGGCGGTCTTTGAGTTTTCTGCGAACTGTCGCTGGGTCTGATGTCTGCCGGCATCGGAGGTTAAACCCCTTGGGATGGTCGGGCCGCCATCGGGGCGTTGAGAGACGCCTGGTGGCGGCACCGTCGCGTTCCGAGAGGAGCACGGCATGGGAGTGTTTGATGGACTGTTCGGGTCGAAGAACCCGCCGCTGGCGGAAGACGACCCGGCGATCGGCCGGATTTCGGCGCAAGGCGAGGCCTTCGAGTCGTTCGTCTCGGCTGCAAACGACAAGATCGAGGTGGTACCCGGTGACGGACGGCTGTACGCCTTCGTCGGCAAGCCGCCAAAGGCGTTCGGCCTCGTCTGGTTCGAAGATGGGGAGCGGTTCGACGTTCGCTCGATGATGCAGAACAAGGCGATGACCAGGGAGGCCGCGGCCCAGCTCGTTCAGGAGCTGCCCAGAGTCTACAGCTCGCATGCGGGCAGCGATCGCTTCACGCACAAGGTGGGGACGCACAGCATCACGGTCACGCCCTCGGCGGCGTTTCACCAGGAGGTGAACCAGGCCGTCGAGCGGGCGCGGGCGCAGTAGGCCCGCGGAGCGCCGATCGCGCGGGGCGGGGCACCTGTGGAGCCAGCAGGCTCCCTTCCCCCCGGCCCCGTCCCGCGCAAACTCGGTGCTAGCTAGCCTCCGACCTCTTCACCCTCGTATCCGGGAATGCCGCCTCCCGGCTTCGACTCCTCCATCACTTTGTCGTCGATGTGGGAGGTCGAGGCCCAGTGACACAGATCGTCGTGCTCGGTGCCGCCCTCGGTGTGGGTCTTTACGTCGCACTCGCCTTCAGCCACGCCCGAAGGGTTTCCGGGCTGCACCGCAGGCGTATCCGAGTCATATCGGTGCTCGAGCGTCCTCTTGCCCTCGCGTTCGTCCTTGCGCTCGTTCATCGCGTGCCCTCCTTTTGGTTTCCCGCTGCCCCTTACTTAGGCCCCGCGGCACCGTATGCACGCCAGCCGATGGGGTGGCTGCGGAGGTGGCAGTTTCGTCGCATGGATTGGGAGAGGCTAACCATTTGGTATCATCTCAGTGCTTCCGCGCCACGCTCTGGATTCGGTCGACACTGCCTGGAGCGACCGCAGGGGACGCGGACTGGGAGGCAAGTGGGGAGATGACGCGCGAGCCGGTGCGCGTTCTAGTCGTCGACGACGACTACTACGCGCGCGAGGCGACACGGGCGCTGCTGTCCCGTGACAAGCGCACGCGAGTGTGGGGAATGGCCTCGACGCTGGAAGAGACCTCACACCTGCTGTCCCGCAATGCCCCGAAGTGCCCCCCGCACGTCGTGCTGCAGGACATTCGAATGACCGAGGGTCCGCGTGCAGGTATCTCGGCAATACCCGCAATCAAGCAGGCTTGTCCTTCGGCCAAGATCCTGATCATGTCGATGGACTGCGACGAGGACGTCGTCTTGAGCGCGGTACGGGCCGGAGCCGACGGCTACGTGTGGAAGAACGAGTCCGCCGACGGCATCGCGACCGCTGTGGTCCGTACCGCCGAGGGACACTTCGTCGTCACGCGCTCTGTCGCCGAGAGACTTCTCGGCTCGTCGGCCGACCTGAGCGGCTATGCCACCGAGATCCTCCCCGAGCGTCATCCCTACCGGGACCTCACCGATGCCATGAACGACACCCTCCACCTATTCTGCGTGTGCGGTATGTCTGCGTCGGACATCGCCGAGGAACTCCAGATCAGTGTCAACACCGTCTACTCACGAATCAAGACGGCTTACGCCGTACTCGACGCACGCAGCAGGGAAGACGCCTTCCAGCGATTCGTCGAGCGTCACGAGCGCTCTGGCGCGGAGAGGTACGTGTGATATGGAGCGCATCAGCTCGGCAGTTCTCGGTTGTGACGAGGGGGAGCTGGTCTACCAGCAAGGCGACACCGGCAACGTGATGTACGTGATCAGGAGCGGCCAAGTCAGGATCAGCCGAGCAGACAGTCATGGGGAAATCCTGCTGGCTACACTTAGCGCCGGCGACTTCTTTGGTGAGATGTCTCTTATCTCCGGCGGGCGACGCAGCGCGACGGTGATTGCCGAGACCCCCGTCGAACTCGAGGTGATCACGCGCAGCGCCTTCCTCGAGCACGTAAAGGACCCTCTCGCGATTCGAGTCATGCAGGGGTTGAGCGAGCGGCTCAGGCGCGTCGACTCACTGCTCGAGTATCTGCACATCGAGCAGTACCGCGTGCGCCAAGATGCGCACGACAGGGTCTACAACCGGCTCGCCGCACTCTCACGTCTCGTCGAAATCGCCGGACACGAGCATGGATTCATAAGCGACGACGATGAGGAGCCGATCAGTCTGGAGATCATCGCCGCCGATATCCGCGAGACTGTCACCGAACTTCAGCACATCCTGAGCGACCGTTCGTCAGTCGATCAGGCGCCGACGGTGGACCATGACGCGGTAATGGCCAAGCTGCTCGGAGTGTGTGAGTCCCAAGGTGACATCTGGCAGATGGACGTGCGCCTTGACTGCCCCCGACTCCTCCCGCCGCTGCCTCAGGCAATGTGCTGGGACTTGGAGTGCATCGTCGAAGAGGCGATCACCAATGCGGCTAAGCACGGCGAGGCATCCTTGGTAAGGGTCTCGATCGATGTGTCCGAGAGCGGCAGCCGCGAGGTCCATCACGTCGAGCTGACGATTGTCGATGATGGGCGGGGGTTGCACCGCGTGCCGGATCTCTCCGAACTCCCCGAGCACTCGAAAGGGCTGCGCGGGATGCATTCGCGCGTGCAAAGCTATGGGGGTACTCTCGCCCTCGACTCGTCTGCCGAGGCGACCATACTCTCGGTGCTCGTTCCGGTGCAGGTGCAGTAGCACTAATTGTTGGTGTCGAGCCCCGCCAGTGATGAGTCTAAGTCCGCGGAAAGCATCGGGTACACCCACCTCAAAGGACATTTCGTCCTAAGGAACATGAGGGGGTGCGACTCATGACATCGCAGGAGATCGGCAAGCCGCTCAAAGCCGCGAGTGACCAGATCCCGCACGAGTTCAAGGCAATAGCCGAGGACGCGGCCATCCTAGTGCTCATCGTGATTGCGGCGAGCAGCGCGGATGTGGTCGCGGAGCGCCTGCTCGGCGAGCACATGTCCCCAATTATCGAGGGCCTGCTCACAGCGTCGCTCTGGGTCATGTGTGCCATTTATGCCGTGGCCGTACTCATCACGATGAAGAAGCTCATCGTCGGTCGCCTGATCGCTAGCCGTGGCCGCGCGCCTCATCCGGCGCAAATTGGTCGCATCACTCGATTGCTCGCTTTCGATCAGCCGGTTGACTCCGCCGTGGAGACTGCCGACCTCTTGTCCGTGCTCGTCGTCGATGATGACCGGCTCGCCTCTACCGCGATCAAGTACGTCTTGCGAGAGGACCCGCGAATCGGCTCGATCGCAACGGCCGCCTCACCAGACGCGGCAATCGCAAAGATCGACAGCGGTCCCGACGAAGAGGCCCCCGATGTCATCCTGCTCGATGTGAACTACACGGGCAGTGAGAAGACCGGCGTCG
>DATHUB010000045.1:0-3847 GCA_035462695.1 Coriobacteriia bacterium
CACCGCCCGCGGAAGCTGGAGCGAGAAAGTCCGCGGCATCGACAGCGGCGCGGACGACTACCTCACCAAGCCATTCCAGATGGAGGAGCTGCTGGCGCGGTTGCGCGCTCTGATCCGGCGATCGAGCGGACAGCTCACGCCTGAGCTGCGCTGCGGCGCCGTGGTGCTGGACCCGAGAACGTCACAGGTCACTCTCGATGGACAGCCGGTGAAGCTGACCAGCCATGAGCTTCGCGTGCTCTCGTATCTCATGCACCATCGCGGCCGCGTCGTTTCGAAGACCGAGCTGACCGAGCACATCTATGCGCAGACGTTGGACCGCGATTCGAACACCGTTGAAGTGTTCATCGCGCGTCTTCGACGCAAGCTCGGTGCCTCGACGATCGAGACCGTACGCGGACTCGGATATCGCATCGGGACGGAATCGTGAAGGGCTCTCTCCGCGCGCGTCTCTTCGTCGGAGCGCTCGTCTGGATGACCGCGGTGTTTGTCGCGGTCACTGCTCTGCTGCTCAAAATCACTCGGAATCATCCGGAGCTCGCGATCCATGGTGCGACGTATCACACCGCGATGGGAATCTTCGCCGGAGCCTTCGTCGTGGGGGGCTTGTTCCTCGTTCGAAGAGCGCTCTCGCCATTCAGGACTCTTCGCGCCGGTCTGTCTTCGGTGCGCGAGGGACGCAGCCAGAGAGTCGAAGGCGCCTATCCGGCCGAAGTGCAGCCGCTCGTGAACGATCTGAATGCACTGCTCGAGGATCGTGAGCGTGCGGTCTCCCGAGCCCTCACCACAGCAGGAGATCTCGCGCACGGATTGAAGACGCCCCTCGCGGTGCTCGCGCAGGAGGCTGAGCAGGCCGACGCCGCGGGCCATCACGATCTCGCGACGACGCTCCGTCATCTGGTCGAGCGGATGCGGCGGCAGGTCGACTATCACCTGGCTCGAGCCCGTGCGACCGCATCGGCGCGTAGAGCGCCGGGACTCCGATGCTCTGTCCTTCCGTCCGTCGAAGGTCTCGTGCGCACGATGCGGCGCCTGCACGCGGAACGCGAGCTAAGGATCGACGCCGATGTTTCGCCGACTCACGAGATCCGGGGCCGCAGGGAAGACCTCGACGAGATGCTGGGGAATCTGCTCGACAACGCGTGCAAGTGGGCGCGCTCCCGGGTCGCCATTTCGTCAGCCATCGACCACGCCCAACTCTTGATCTCGGTGGATGACGATGGGCCGGGCCTCGATCCATCCCTGCGCGCTCAGGTGCTGCAGCGAGGAGTGCGGGCCGACCAGCAGGTCCGGGGATCAGGGCTCGGTCTCGCGATCGTCAGCGATCTCGCCGAGTTGTACGATGGTTCTGTCACGCTGGAGACCTCGCCCCTCGGCGGGACGCGCGCCCGGCTCCAGCTTCCACGGCTCTGACCAACGAGACGCCTGGCAGTGCTCCCGAGGGAAGATGTGCCAGGCGCTTATTCAGGAAGGCGCTCTCCCCGAGCGAGCTCAGGGGTACTTGTTGACCAGTGCGACGACGCTCGCCGGAAACATGGGCTGCGCGAGCGTGCAATCCCCGGAAATGTAAGTCCGCAAATAGAGTGCCAGCCGATCCGCTGACAGCGAGCACCTTCTGGCCCATGTACGCACGGACGGGCGCGGCACGCCTAGCCATCTCCCCTCCAAAATAGGTTCCTCGCGCCAGGTGAAGCCTGGGAAGGCCGCACCCAGGATACGCCTCCCGCTGTGGTGAATTCCCAGGCACCTATCCGGTAGCGTCGAGGGGAGGTGGTCACAGTCTGTGACCACCTCCGGAGCCGGGTGTGGGACCGGTGCGACGGCCTACGTCTCGTCCAGCGACGCGAAACAGATCCAGCCGCGCAGGAAATAGCACCAGCAGGTTGACTGCGCCCCGCTGGACGCCCAGACGCAGGGGGTCGTCGAGTTGTAGGGCCGGCAGGCCTGCCCCTGGAGAGACTCGCAGGTGGGGACGGCCAGAGTCGGCCGGGGAGCCGACGCCCAGAGGGTGAGACCGAGGACGCCGGCGAGACCGAGACAGCGAAGCGTTTTCTTCATGGTCGAACCTCCTTGTGGAGACCTCATGAAGACAAGGGTGCGTGAGCGCGAGGGAAAGGAGCCGGACCCAGGCACGTGGCGGTGGTGGGAAGGAGGTGACGGCATGGAAACGAATATCATCGGCGACGATGGACAATTGAGGTCCGTCAACTATCGAAACCGCGGGTGACCGCGCGGGATGGGGAAGGACCGATGAGCCGATTCGGACCGGATCACGCGAGCCGAAAGGCCATCCTCTCGTTCCTCGGCGCTCTCACCCTCGGGCTGCTGCTCGCCGGCTGCGGGTCGGAACCGGCTTCGCGGGGTCGCGTGGTACCTGGCCGGCCAGCCCGTCCCCGACGACATGGAGGGGCGGCTCCATCCAGGCTCGCAATTAACCTAGATCTTCGTACATTTAGCCTAGCCATGTTGACAGCTAGGTTAGTTCGCGTAGAATCTGGGCTAAAGAGCAGCTCGCAAACCCAAGGAGAGAAACCATGAGCCCAACCGAGCCGAGCCGAGCCGAGGCGCTCGCCGCCATGACCCCGGAGAAGCTGGAGGAGATGGCGCGGCCGGCGCCCCGCTCCTCGCATCCGGGGCTGCGCGACTTTCTGGAGATCCCCTACGACCAGTTGGAGGAGATGAACCTCGAGGCCAAGGAGGAGCGGCTGGCCCGGCGGCCCGTCGACGTGGTCCGCGAACAGCGGATGCGCTATCTCAACGACGAGAAGCGCATCAAGGCGGTCACCGTGTGTTTCACCGACCTCGAAGGCCGGCTGCACATGCTGGACTATGACAAGAAGTTCCTGCTCAAGGCGGCGGACAATCTGACCTTCGACGGCTCGTCGATCCGCGGCTTCTCGCGGCAGCAGGAGTCGGACCTGCGACTGGCGGTCGACTGGCCGGCCTTCTACTGGCTGCCGTCGGACATCTTCGGCCCCGGCAAGGTGCTGGCCTTCGGCGAGGTCCGCGAGCGCGACGGCAGCCCGTACAGCGCCGACATGCGGGCTCTGCTCAAGGGGTACGCCGACAAGCTGTACGCCCAGGACGGCATGGTCGCCCACGCCGCCAACGAGATCGAGGGCTTCCTCTTCCGCGGGCGCGATGCGGAGCGCACCTACCGTGAGACCGGCCGCTTCGAGTTCATCTCCACGGGCGGCTATTACCACTCGCTGCCGGGCGACGCCCTGCGGCAGTTCATCGACACCGCCGCCGAGGTGCAGCGGGCCATGGGCTTCGCCAACGAGAAGGACCACCCGGAGGTGGCGCCCTCGCAGTTCGAGATGAACTACAGCTACACCGAGGCCTCGGTGGCCGCCGACCAGGTGCAGCTCTACAAGCTGCTCTCCCGGCAGGTCGCGGCGCGCCTGGGGATGACGGCGAGCTTCCTGCCCAAGCCGGTGACCGGCGTCAACGGTTCGGGCATGCACACCAATCTCTCGGTGACCCGCCAGTCGACCAATCTTTTCCACGAGAAGGACGGCAGGGACGGTCTCTCGGCCGCCGGCTGGGACTTCATCGGCCGCATCCTGGCCAGCGCCACGGACCTCTGCCTGGTGCTCAATTCGAGCGTCAACTCGTACCGCCGCCTCGACCCCCACTTCGAGGCGCCCAACCAGATCAAGGCCTCGGCCATCGACCGCGGCTCCATGGTGCGCATCCCCCTCGGCAACGAGCGCTCGGCACGCGTCGAGGTGCGCTCCATCGCTCCCGACGCCAACCCGTACATGGCGATCTACGCCCTGCTCAAGACCGGGCTCGAAGGCCCCCAGAGCGAGGAGGATGGGGACAAGCGGCCGCGCACCCGCTT
>DATHUB010000046.1:0-2935 GCA_035462695.1 Coriobacteriia bacterium
AAGGCCTGAGTTCGACCAGCCGACGAGCTGCGAGCGAATGCCTCGGAAGACGGGTTCGACGAGATCGTCGGGGCGTCCGGAAATCGAGTAGAAGTCGCAGTAGTCGCACTTGGATCGGCAGAAGGGAACGTGCACGTAGAGGTGGGAAGGCAGAAACGGACCAGCGAGATCCTCTGCCGGTCGCTCCTCACCGCTCTTCACGATGCCACCTCGTCTGGGATCCCCGCAGCAAGTCGCTGGAGTCCGGCGAGGTATGTGCGGTACTCGTCGAGCACTTCGTCGAGCGCTTCATAGGACGTGCAGCTGTTCACGCGAGTCCTCGCATGCGAGGCCCCGGGCATCTCCGACAGGTACCACGCCACGTGTTTGCGCATCCGGACGACCGCACGCTCGCCCGCGAATCCGACGAGGGCACCCGCGTGCTCGCGTGCCATCTCGATTCGTTCGAACTGCGTCGGCGCAGGCGTGGCCACACCCGACTCCAACAGCGCCTTGGCTTCCCTGAAGATCCACGGATTCCCCCGCGCTCCTCTGGCGACCATCACCCCGTCTACACCAGTCCGGTCGAGCATCGCGACGACGTCATCGGCGGTGAATACGTCGCCCGATCCGATTACCGGGACCGACACCGCCTGCTTGACCTGTGCGATGACCTCCCAGTCCGCCTCACCTTTGTAGAACTGCTCGCGCGTTCGCCCGTGGACGGTCACAGAAGCGGCGCCGGCCGCCTCCATCCGCCGCGCGAAGTCGGGCGCGTTGACCTCGTTCGCGTCCCACCCTTTGCGGAACTTGACCGTAACAGGCACCGAGCAGGCCTGAGCGACGGCGGAGACGACCTTCTCGGCAAGCTCTGGGGTTCGCATGAGCGCCGAGCCCTCGCCCTTGCCCACGACCTTGCCGACGGGGCATCCCATGTTGATGTCGATGAGGGCGATCTTGTCGGCATAGCGCTCTACGAGGCTTGCCGCTTGGCGGGCCATAAGCTCTGGTTCGGAACCGAAGATCTGCACCGCGCAGGGCGTCTCCTCCTCGGCGAACGTGAGAAGTGCTTGCGAGGCTACGGAGTCGGGGTTGTAGTGGAGGCCCTTGGCGCTGACCATCTCTGTGTAGGTGAGCCCGGCCCCCATGCGCTTGCAGATGGCGCGGAACGGCGCCTCAGTCACCCCCGCCATGGGCGCGAGGAGTACGCGGTTTGCCGCGAGGATATCGGCGACCTGAGTTGCACGCGGATCAGCGCTCATGGCGACCGCCTACTCGTCCACCTTGAGGATTGCCATGAAGGCTTCCTGAGGTACCTCGACCGAGCCGATGTTCTTCATCCGCTTCTTGCCCTTCTTCTGCTTCTCCAGCAGCTTACGCTTACGCGTTATGTCGCCGCCGTAGCACTTGGCGAGGACGTCCTTGCGCTTGGCGCGCACGGTCTCGCGGGCCAGAATGCGACCGCCGATGGCAGCCTGAATCGGAACCTCGAACATCTGCCGAGGGATGATGCCGCGCAGCTTCTCCGTCAGCACCTTGCCACGGTCGTACGCCTTGTCCTTGTGCACGATGAAGGAGAGTGCGTCCACAGGCTTGCCCGCGAGCAAGATGTCGAGTTTCACGAGGTCGCCGGGGCGATACCCCAGATATTCGTAGTCGAGCGATGCGTAGCCCTTGGTGCGGCTCTTCAGCTGATCGAAGAAGTCCATGATGAGCTCTGAGAGCGGCATCTCGTAGTGCATCTCAACCGTAGTCGCCGAGAGGTACTGCATGTTGACGAACGTGGCACGCCGGCCCTGCGTCAGCTCCATCACGGCACCGACGTAGTCCGGCGGCACCAAGACGGTCGCCTTCAGGTACGGCTCTTCCATCCGCTCGAGCTTCGCTGGGTCGGGCATGTCCTGCGGTGAGTGAAGGACCGTCATCTCGCCGTTCGAGAGAAACGCGTGGTACTCCACCGAAGGCGCCGTGGCGAGCAGATCCAAGTCGAACTCGCGCTCCAGACGCTCCTTCACGACCTCCATGTGCAGCAGGCCGAGAAAACCGACGCGAAAGCCGAAGCCCAAAGCGTGGCTCGACTCGGGTTCGTATATGAGCGCGGGGTCGTTGAGCGTGAGCTTGTCGAGGGCGTCGCGAAGCTCCGGGTACTGGTCGCCATCGATTGGAAAGAGGCCCGTGTACACCATCGGCTTGACTTCGCGATAGCCCGGCAGGGGCTCAGTCGCGCCGTGTCTCGAGAGGGTGACCGTGTCACCGACCTTGACGAGCGAGGGGTCCTTCAACCCGGTGATGAGGTAGCCGACCTCACCGACGCCGAGCGAGTCAACCGGCAGGTTCGCCGGGCGCCTCACACCGACCTCTTCGACATCGGTCACGGTGTCGGTGGCCATCATCCGGATCTTCAGGCCCTTCTTCACGGCACCATCGATCACACGAATCAGGGCGACGACGCCGCGATACTCGTCGAAGTATGAGTCGAAGATCAGCGCCTTGAGGGGCGCATCCGGATCGCCGCTGGGAGCGGGCACTCGGCGAATCACGGCTTCAAGGGCGTCGAGTATTCCGACGCCCGATTTCGCGCTCGTCAGGACCGCGTCATCGGCCGGGATAGCCAAGCCCTCTTCGATCTCGTGGCGAACGCGCTCGGGGTCCGCTGCCGGAAGGTCGATCTTGTTGATGAGCGGGATTATCTCGAGACCGGCGTTCATCGCCATCAGGGCGTTGGCCACGGTCTGCGCCTCAACGCCTTGAGCGGCATCCACGACCAAGAGGACGCCTTCGCACGCTTCAAGCGAACGCGAGACCTCGTAGGTGAAGTCGACGTGTCCGGGGGTGTCGATGAGATTCAACTGGTACGTCTGACCGTTGGCAGCGTCGTACATGACCCTGACTGCCTGGGCCTTGATGGTGATTCCTCGTTCGCGCTCGATGTCCATCGAGTCCAGCATCTGCTCGA
>DATHUB010000047.1:0-2217 GCA_035462695.1 Coriobacteriia bacterium
ATCAGCATGCCCGCGCCGAATGCGAGCTCCACGGCGCTAGCTGCCAAGGCATCGCCGTTGAAGTGGGCGCCCGTCATGAGCGGGAAGAGGGCGTTGATCGGCATGTACAACACGGTCACGACAGTGAGCACGAGCGCCAGAGCGAGCAGACCGCGATGGGCGAGCAGTTCGCGCCAGCCCGCAACGAACTCTGCCACAAGGCCTGCCGTGACGGGATCGTCGGAAGCGCGAGGAGGGTGGGGGATGCGGACCAGCATCAGAGACCCGACCGCGATGAGGGCACCAACGACGTCGACCGCGATCACGGCGCCCATTGGAGCCACCCCCATCAGGAACGCGCCGAGCACCGGGCCGGCCATCGCGACGCCCGAGCCCAAGAAGAAGTTCCAGCCAGCGACCCGGGTGAGGTGCTCGGCGGGCACGTACATGGGCACCGCGGCCTGACTTGCCGGCGTGTGAAAAGCGGCGCCGATCGAGCGCGCCGCGATAATGGCGACGACTGTGGCCACCGACGCATTTCCGGAAGCGAACATCGCAATGAGCGCGAGGCTCGTCCCGGCGATGAACAGGTCGGACCAGATCATCGTCAGGCGACGGTCCCAGCGATCGATGAACGGACCCGCAGCCAGGCCGAGTAGAGCCTGCGGAAGAATCGCGGCGATCGACGCGTACGCGAGCATGGTTGCAGAGCCCGTCTCGGCGGTGATCCACCAGACGAGCGCGAAGTTGACGGCCGAGCTTCCGAGAAGCGAGAAGGCCTGTCCCGTGAAGATGATGAGGAAGGTTCGAAGCCAGGAGGTTGAGCGCGTGATGAGCGTGACTCCTCGTATAGATGGCGCTGCAATCGTACATGAGCCAAGCGCGCGCCAAGCCAACGGCACATCTTCCAGATGAGGGTAAAGAGCCGAAAGGACAGTCCGACAGACCGAGAGGGGCGAGGGCCGTGGACGACCACAAAGGCGAAGAGATGAAGGGCCGGATCAAGGAAGGCGTCGGCGCTGTGACCGGCGACGAGGGCCTGAAGCGAGAAGGCAAAGTCGACCAGGGTAGCGCTAAGACAAAAGAGGCAATCGGAGAGGCTTCCGACAAGATCAAGGACGCCGTCAATCCGAAGCGCTAGGAAAGCCGAGACTCTGACCGATTCCGAAGGCCCGTCCCGATGGGGGATGGGCCTTCGCCCTTCCTGCGCTAACCGCCACCCTGCCCGCTCTGCCCGCCGCCGATCGCATCCTCGATGCCGCCGCCTTGGTTCTTGGCGATTCCCGGCTGGGGCTCGGAGGTGCCTACCTCACCCAGGCCTTTGAGGTCAGTGTCTTCTCGGCCGGCGGTCTCGGATTCGACGTCCTGGTCAGAGCGCTCATCGGCGGTCTTCTCACGGCTAGCCTCATCCTGCTTCTCACGCTTGGACTCGTCCGCCTTGGCCGCCAACTCGCGGTTCAGCGCGTCTCCCTCTCCCATGCTGGCACCTCCCGATCGTCCGGCAGCTTCTGCGGCATGATGCTGATGTACCCAGGCAGCCGAAGCCTTGGCCGGCGACGCGAGTCGCCTGCGCTCTGACTGCTAGAATTGCACGCTGCGCGCCGCAGCCGAGTGAGCGAGAAACGGGTCATGACCACAGAGTCGAGTTCGCCTCAGAAGGATGGGACTGCCGAGGCAGCAATGCTTCCGGTGGTCGTGGCGCTTGCCATCATGGTGGTTTGGGGCGGCACGCCGCTGTTCTCGAAGATCGCCGCCGAGCAGATCGATCCGCTGCTGGTGGGCATCCTGCGAACCGTTCTGGCCGGATGTCTTGCGCTCCCGTTGGCGCTTCTTACACGCCAGCCTCTTCCGTCGGACTCCCGCGGCAACAAGCTGCTCGCCTTCTCGGGGTTCGCGGCGTTCATCGCGTTTCCGCTGATGTTCACACTCGGGCAGCACGTGACCTCGGCACTGCACGGAGCTCTGGTCCTCGCGACTCTCCCGGTCTTCACCAGCCTGTTCGGCACCGTCATCGAGCGGCGCCGAGTCTCCGCCACTTGGATTCTCGGGTGCACCATCGCGCTCGCCGGCGAAGCAGTGGTCATCGTCTGGCGAGTGGGAGGATCGGCTTCCGGGTCGAGCCTCACCGGCGACCTCATCGTTCTCGCATCGTCGGCGGTTTGTGCGCTCGGCTACGTTGCTGGAGCACGCCTAACGCAGCACGGGTACGCCAGCTTGCCGACCACGCTATGGGGAGCG
>DATHUB010000048.1:0-5786 GCA_035462695.1 Coriobacteriia bacterium
CCGCCTGACGCGCCCCTTCGGCACGCGACGACTCCCGCGCGCGACAGAACGGTTATCTGCTGCTCCACGAAGCGGCGTGGCATGTTGAGACGATCGGCAAGGTCTCCGGCCGCGACCCACGCGCGCTCAGGTTGCTCGGCAAGCAGCACGAGCGCCCGCAGGGCGTAGTCGAGTCTCTGCGATACGCGCATCTAGGCAAGGCCCTCCCAGAGCGGCGTGCTCAGGTAGCGCTCTCCGGTGGACGGGGCGACGGTCACGACAAGTTTGCCCGCCATCTCCGGCAGAGCCGCGAGTCGCAGTGCCGCTACGACGTTCGCGCCCGTCGAGATGCCGACGAAGACTCCCTCTTCGGCGGCGAGACGGCGAGCCATCTGGATCGAGTCCTCGCCGTTCACATGCTCGACCGAGTCGATGACACTGAGATCGAGGGTCGCGGGGATGAAGTTGGCCCCGATTCCTTGGATCGCGTGAGGCGCGGGAGTGATCTCCTCGCCCCGCAGCGTCTGAGCGATGATCGGAGACTCCGCGGGCTCCACCGCTACGGCGAGGGTCGCGCCGTCCTGTTCCTTCAGGAAGCGCCCGGCTCCCGAAATCGTACCGCCTGTTCCGACGCCCGCGACAAACGCGCCGATGTCCATACCCCCGGCGAACGCCAGGATCTCCGGCCCCGTGTTCTCGTAGTGGGCGCGCGGGTTGGCGGGGTTGTCGAACTGACCGGGGATGTAGCTGTTCTTGCGCTCCTCGGCTATCTCGTTTGCTCGCGCGACAGCGCCCTTCATGCCGAGCTCCTTGGGCGTGAGAACGAGTTCTGCCCCGTAGGCAGCGAGCAGTTTGCGGCGCTCGATCGACATGCTCTCAGGCATCGTCAGGACGACCTTGTATCCCCGAGCAGCGCCGATCATCGCGAGTGCAATCCCGGTGTTGCCGCTCGTAGGCTCAACAAGGACGGTGCGCCCTGGTGTGATCAGACCGCGCTCTTCGGCGTCTGTGACCATGCCAAGCCCGATGCGGTCCTTCACGGAGCCGCCGGGGTTGCGGGACTCGAGCTTCACCACGACCTTGCCGGGGAGATCGGCGCCGAGGCGCACGAGCTCGACCAGCGGGGTCTTGCCGATCGTCTCCACGATCCCGTCGAACAATCGAGCGTCTGCCATATCGGCCTCCTTGGCACCAGCAACACGGGCTCTCCCCGTGGCGCAAATCATCTTGAAGTGAGCGTATACCCCGATAAACGGGCCTACAATACGTCAATGGACACCTAGTGTATGCGTTTAATGCGGTTTGCTGACGCCACGCTTGTCGTAGCCACGGCCATTCACACACTGGCAGAATGGCGGACGAGTCCTGCGAGTCGGAGAGGAGCCGGGTGGAACCTCATATCTGGGTGTGGGTGTGGGTGTTGCTCGCGGTCATCCTGACGGTGGCCGAGGTGGTCTCCGGCGGCTTCTACGCTCTCCCATTCGCGATCGGAGCCGCGATCGCAGCCTGCCTTGAGTTCATCAAGCCCGGATCGATCACGTGGCAGTGGGTCGCTTTCCTCGGAATCTCGTCCGCCATCTTCGTCGTCGCACAACGACTTCTGAGGCACCGCGGCTCCCTCTGAGCGCGTTCTACGAACGTCGCCCCAGCGCGACCGAGACGAACACGCCTCCGTCCCGAACCGACACAGGGAAAGTGCGAACATCGGCGTTCGGGTGATCCGTCGTCCCGTCTCGCACGTCGTAGCGCCACCCATGCCACGGGCAGATGAGGTGGTGCCCGTCGACATAGCCCTCCGACAACGGTGCGAAGGCGTGACGGCAGACGTTCGAGAGCGCGAAGACCTCTTCGCCGGTCCGGACGATGGCGATGTCGGACTTGCCGATCTTGACATGTCGGGCGGTGCCGTTCGGCAGGTCGGCGAGCCGGGCTACCGGGACTTCGACGACCGCGCCGGCCTCCGCCTCCTCGATTACGCCGATCAGGTCCGCGCCGTCTTCCACGGAGTTCAAAACGAACAGCCCGCACCAGCACTTCTGAATCGAGGCGAACTGGTCGCGATAGAACGGGATGCACGGGCAGATGATCTTGATGTCCTCTTTGGGATCGCCGGTGCGTATGCGGCACGGGCAGTAGACGTCCCCGTCGCGCTCGAGGATCTCGATCTCGCTTTGCAAGACCTCGTCGACGAACTCCGTCTCCGTGTTGAACTTGTATCCGAGCCGTTCGGCGAACGGGCCCATGTAGGACTTCAGATCCTCGATGGTTGTGCCCGCCGAGAAGACCCTGCGTGGCGTCGCGTCAGACATACCGGCCCGCCTAGAGGCCGAGTATGTCGGCGATGCGCGTCTTGTTGAACCCGACGATGACCTGATCGTCAGCGACGAGCACCGGGAACGACGTGCCGCCGGACAACTCCTTCACCCGGTCGATAGTCTGTTGCCGCTCGTCACCCTCGAGCATGTCGACCTCTGTCAGCTCGTAGGTGATGCCATGATCGTCAAGGTAGCGCTTAGTCATGCGGCAGTAGGGGCATGTCGACAGCGCATAGAGCTGGATCTTCATCGTCGCTCCTTAGCGGCGTACGTGGCCGGGTGACGATTCCACTATTCCCCATCTGAAGGACGGGCAGGCATATAGGGCATGTACGCTTAGGAAATCGATTGGAGTGATATGCCCGCTGACAACGAAAGTCTCCCGTGTCCCGCAGGCCCCGACGATCACCGGAGGGTGATTATCGTAGGCGGCGGTTACGCCGGTGTGACCTTGGCCGTGCGCCTCGGAAGGGCCCTGAGGGAACGACGTGATCTCACGGCCGAGGTGATGCTCGTCGAGCCCAACCCTTGCCAAGAGGCGCTGTCTGAGCTCGACCTGGTGGCCGCCGGTCCCGAGCGGCCCGAGTTCTGCGAGCTCTGGCTACCCGCGGTGCTGAAGGACCTGCCCGTGCGCACGTGCTTCAACCGGGTGGAGGCGATCGACCCTCGTCGCCGAGTGGTGACGACGACTGGTGGCCATGAAGTCGGCTACTGGCGGCTCATCGTGTGCACCGGCGCCGTCCCGAGCCTGCCTCCGATTCCGGGTATCGAAGGCCGCGCCGTCACGATGTGGTCGGTTGCCGACGCTCAGGAACTGCAGCACCAGATCGCACAGCAGTTCCGTGTTGCGGCCCGTCTGCCTTCTCGGGATGAACGTCGGGAGGCCCTCTCGTTCACCGTCTGTGGCGGGGGCGCCACCGGGGTCGAGATCGCGGGCACTATCGGACAACTGCTGCCTAAGCGCGCCGCAGAGGTGGGGCTCGAACGTGACGACCTTCGCATCAGCCTGATCGAGGGCCGACCGGAGATCCTTTACGACCTGCCCGAGCCACAACGTAAGAAGGCGACTCAGCGTCTCGAACAGCTCGGCGTGAGAGTGATCACCGGATCGATGATCTCCGAGATAACGGAGAGCGATGTCGTACTTGAGAGCGGCGAGCACGTCCCTAGCGCCGTTCTCGCGTGGTGCGGAGGAGCGAAGGCGGACCCCCATGCCGCCGACTGGGGGTTCGAGATGGACAACAGCCGGCGTCTGCTCGCTGAAGCGGATCTCAAAGCCGTCGGCTTCGACGACGTGTACGTTCTGGGCGACGTCGCGTCATTTCGCGACCCGGAAACGCACCGGACCCTGCCGATGCTCGCGCAGTTCGCAATACGCGAAGCCGAGCACACCGCCGGAAACATCTGCCGAGAACTCACGGGCGATCCCACGACAGGTTTCCACCCGCACATGCACGGCGAGTTCGTCAGTGTCGGTCCGAGTTGGGGCGTCGGCTGGATGTGGAAGTTCCAGCTCTCGGGCATACCCGCCATCTTCATGAAGCGACTGACCTACATTCTGTACTGGTGGCAGGTAGGGGGCGTGAAGCTCGCGTGGTCGAGGGGCAGAGAACTGCTCGCAATGCAGCGATAGGAGACGACGTCGTCAGACTTGGGTCAGGCGGCGTCACGCCCCCGTTGTACACTGCGCGCATGAACTCACCCGCACCTCTTCGAATGGTCGTGCTCGGCTCGGGCTCGTCCGGCAACGCAACCGTGGTGACCGATGGGCGGACCACGCTCCTCATCGACTGCGGTTTCTCCGCTCTCGAAGTGAGCAAACGGTTGGCGGCAGCGGGCATAGCGGCCGCGTCCGTGGACGCATTGCTCGTAACGCACGAGCACGGTGACCATGTTCGCGGCATCGACGTCTTCTGCCGTCGGCATGCCCCGGACTGCCTCGTCCTCGCGACGGAAGGAACCGTCGCAAAGGCCGGTCTGTCGCACACGAATCATCAGACCGTCAAAGGCGGATCGGCCTGCGGGATCGGCACGCTCACGGTGGTTCCCTTCTGCACGAGCCATGATGCGGTCGAACCCGTTGGATACCGCGTCGAAGGTCCGCTCGACTCTGCTGGGATCGCGACCGACACGGGAGTCCTCACGCCGCAGGCCCTCGAGGGCATGGCCGGATGCCATCTCATCGCTTTGGAGAGCAACCACGACGAGCGAATGCTCGACTCGGGTCCCTACCCATGGCACCTCAAGCGCAGGATACGATCCGCCCACGGCCACCTCTCGAACAACGCGGCAGCCGACGCAATAGAAGCTCTCGCCCACGACGGATTGCAGCGCGTCATCGCGATGCATCGCTCGAGGACCAACAACACAAAGGAAATGGTTGCTGCGGTCCTAGAGCACCGAATAAGCAGGCTCGGGCTGAAGGTGCCGGTCACGGTCGCGGCACAGGATCTTTCGTGCGATTCGGACCCGCCTCAGCAGTCCCTATTCGGTCTGGGCGCTTAACGCCTCGAGTTCGCTTGCCGCTTCATCGGCGTCTGAAACGAGCCTCGCACCGGTCGCGACGAGGCGCGCCCACAGCTCCGTGGCCCGACCGCCGGTGTAGTCTCGGCCTGCGATGTCGTTGATGAGGACGAGCGGCACACCGGCATCGGCCACCGCCTCGAGGTTTCCGACGTTGCCGTTGCCGAACGGGACGTCGCAGACAACAACCGCATCCGCCATCGCCGCGAGTCGAGCGACCTTGGCCCGCGCGGCGTCATCCATCGGGGCGAATGCCGGAAGCGCGACGTACTCGAGGTCGAGGGCCTCGCACAGAGTGGCGTCGGCATCACCCGCATTGAGCGCGCCAGCTGTGACCTCCCATCCCGCGAGAACGAGTCTGCGGATCAGGGGAGCCGCGGCGCCCGAGCCGCCGATCACATGGACTCTTCCGCCGCCCCTCGAGACGACCGCTCCCTCCCTCAGTACCGGCGTCACCGAGATAGCGCCGGTGACCGGCTCGATGCCCACGACCGCTCGGACGCCGAACGTGATTCTCAGCATCTCGGCCGTAATGACCTGCTCCGGAGCGGCCGCCTCGCCCACGGCCCCCTCAGCGACGACCGCGATTCGGTCTGAGTAGCGCGCCGCCAGGTCGAGATCGTGAAACACCGCGAGTACGCCCATGCCCATAGCGACAAGGTCGCGTACGAGATCGAGCACCTGCAGTCGGTGGTTCAGATCGAGGTGGCTCGTGGGCTCGTCGAGCAGGAGCAGGCGGGGCTTCTGGGCCAACGCCTGCGCGAGTGCGAGGCGCTGGAGATCCCCGCCCGAGAGCGCGTCCACGGGTTTGTCGGCGAGGTGAGCGGTGTCCGTGAGCCGCATCGACTCAAACACCACTTCACGGTCTACCTCCCCCACCGGCGCGAACCGCGCGAGGTGCGGGTGGCGGCCCATTGAGACGAAGTCGACGGCCGGGACCGAGAAGGCGGCCACGATCTGCTGGGGAAC
>DATHUB010000049.1:0-8274 GCA_035462695.1 Coriobacteriia bacterium
CGGCGGAGAAGGCCAAACAGAACCGCACGGTCTTCGCGCAGCGCCGCCTCAAGCCTGAGGAGGTCCTGCCGGAGTGGAAGAGAACGGTCGCCGCCGTCGGCGGTCATGACGAGGTGCGCCGCTTTACTGATCGTTCGCTGGCTCGCCTCGGTTCCGGGCTCGAGGTTCTGCGGCGCGGCTTCAAAGCACCGCTCGCACCGCTCCCCGAGGAAGTGCGCGAGCGGCTCGAAGCCGAGGGGCTTACCGGCAAGCTGCGCATCGACTTCGCTGCTCGGCCGGCGCCAGGCTGCCGGCCGGTGCAGCGCAGCCACCCTCTGGTATCGGTGCTCGCCGAAACCCTGCTCGAGCGTACTCTCGCCCGTCCGGCGGACACCACGCACACCGCCGGTGACACTCCCACCGACCCGGGCGTGCTCGGCCGTGTCGGTTGCTGGGTTTCCTCCGCCGTCACTGAGCGGACGACAGTGGCTCTCCTGCGCCTGCGCCACCAACTCGTCACCCAAAGGCCGGGCCGCGGCGCGACCACGCTCCTCGTCGAAGAGGCGACGGCGCTTGCCTGGAGCGGGGCTGCTGGTGCCTCGCTAGTCGAGGGCGCCGACGCGCTTGCCCTTCTCGTCCCGCAGCCGGCCGGCGACCCCCCGCAACACGTGCGCGACCGCATGGCGGCGCAAGCGCTTGAGCTCGTAGCCCTCCGCACCGCAGACCTCGACGCTTTCGCCGAGCGCCGCGCCGAGGCGCTTCTCGCCGACCACCGCCGCGTCCGCGAGGCTGCCGCGGCGCGCGGCAGCTACGCCGTGAAGGCGCTCCTTCCGCCCGACGTTGTCGCCGTTTACGTTCTGCTCCCGCCGATGAGTTGACCCGATGGCTACCCGACGTACCTCCCGAAGTGCATCGAAGCCGCGCCCATCGGTGCAATCGCGCCAGCGGCGAAAGCCCCGGCGCCGCGACGCGAAGCTCGCCTTCGAAGCCCTCACGATCGAAGGCGGTCTCCTCTCTCCCGACTGGCTCGCCCGCGTTGCCGCTCTCGACGCGGGCGGCCAAGGGGAGGCCGACTACCGCATCCCCAAGGGCTTGCAGCTACGGGATGAAATCGGCCGCTACTGGCGTATCGCGCAGGCGTACTGGAGCGACTTCGCGGCAGGTCGCTCGAGCGCCACCAAACCCGAGGCCGCACAAGCGCTTTCCGAGCGCTTCATCCTCTCCTTGCTGCGCGAGAGCTTTGGCTTCGCGTCGCTCGCCGCAACCGAGCCGCTGGTGATCGCCGAGCGCAGCTACCCGATCGGTTTCACCGCATTGGGCGGCCGGGTTCCCGTGGTGATCGCGCCCGCCAATGAGGCCGGTAACGGCCTCGACACCCTGGCGCCTGCCTTTGGCGATGGCGGCCGGCGGCGCAGCGCTTTCGGCTTGGCGCAGGAGTACCTGAACGCCGCCGAGGGCGCGACCTGGGGCCTCGCCACGGACGGGCTCGCACTGCGCATCCTGCGCGACAACGCGAGTCTTACGCGGCCGGCGTGGATCGAGGCCGACTTGGCGCGAATCTTTACGGAGGAGCGCTACGCCGACTTCGCGGCGCTCTGGCTGCTGGCGCACGAGACGCGCTTCGGCAGGGCCGATCAGCCCTCGACGGAGTGCGTGCTCGAGACCTGGCGGGACGCCGGGCACGAGGAAGGGACGCGCGCCCGGGAGCATCTGCGGCGTGGTGTCGAGGAGGCGCTCGTCGCCTTTGGACAAGGCTTCCTCGCACACCCTGAGAACACTGCCTTGCGCGCGGCGCTCCATGACGGCTCGCTCTCGCCGACCGCCTATTTCCAGGAGCTTCTGCGCCTCGTCTACCGCCTCATCTTCCTGCTCACCGTCGAGGAGCGCGGCCTGCTCCACCCCGAGGATTCGTCCGAAGCGGCGCGGCGGCTCTACACCGAGGGCTATAGCCTGCGGCGCCTCCGCGAGCGGTCGGTCCGACGCAGCGCACACGACCGCTTCTCCGACCTCTGGGAGGCGACGAAGATCGTCTTCCGCGGCCTTACGGCGGGGGAGTCGCGGCTCGCGCTGCCGGCGCTCTCCGGCCTTTTCGCGCCGACCCAATGCCTCACGCTCGATGCAGCAAAGCTCGAGAACCGCGCACTACTCCTAGCGATTTTCCGCCTCTCGTGGCTGCGCGAAGCATCAGGCCTCGTGCGCGTCAACTGGCGTGATATGGGCCCCGAGGAACTCGGCAGCGTCTATGAGAGCCTGCTCGAGCTGGTCCCACAAGTGACGCAGGGAGGCCGCCTCTTCGCCTTCGCGAGCGGCGGAGAGACCAAGGGTAATGCGCGCAAGACGAGCGGCAGCTACTACACGCCCGACAGCCTGGTGCAGGTGCTCCTCGACAGTGCGCTTGAGCCGGTCATCGCCAGCACGCTCGCCGCGAACCCCGAGCGGCCGGTCGAGGCACTGCTCGAACTGTCGGTCGTTGACCCCGCCTGCGGCTCCGGCCACTTCCTCCTTGCTGCCGCACGCCGGCTCGCCGGCCACGTCGCTCGCTTCCAGGCAAACGGCACGCCCTCGGCGGCCGAGTACCGTCACGCTCTTCGCCAAGTGGTCGGCCGTAGCCTCTACGGCGTTGACCTGAACTCGATGGCGGTCGAGCTCTGTAAGGTCAGCTTGTGGATGGAGGCCGTCGAGCCCGGCCTGCCACTCACCTTCCTCAACGCACACATTCGCCACGGAAATGCGCTCCTCGGCACCACGCCTGAGCTGATGGCAAACGGCATCCCTGACATCGCGTGGGAGCCGGTCGAGGGGGACGACCGCAAGGTCGCGAGCGCTCTCAAGAAGCGAAACAAGAGATCCGAAGGAGGTCAGCGCGCCCTCGACACGTTGTGGACAAAGCCTGCCGAGAATGAGACCGCGGTGGTGGCCCGCGCCGTCGCCGAGATCGAGGCGGCGCCGGATAGCGACGTGGAGGCCTTGGCGCGCAAGGAAGGGCGCTGGGAGGACCTCCTTGAATCCGACGCCTACCGGCACCAGAAGCTGGTCGCCGATGTCTGGTGCGCCGCGTTCGTCTGGCCGAAGCAGGCGGGGCTGCAGCAAGACGCGGCACCGACGAACGACGTGTGGCTTCAGATCCGCGACAGAAGGGGCTTGCCAAGTGCACTGACGGTGAAAACGACTGAGATGTTGGCGGAGCAGTACCGGTTCTTCCACTGGCACTTGGCGTTCCCGCAGATTTTCGCGAAGGGAGGATTCGACGTCGTTCTAGGCAATCCCCCATGGGACACCTTGAGCCCGGATGCGAAGGAGTTTTTCTCGCAGTGGGAGGCGAATGTCCGCTTTCAAGCCGCAGACGATCAGCAGGCGACGATCCATGCACTGCTCGCCGATCCGGCCATTGCTCACGCCTGGGAAGATCACTGCCGCTCACTTTACTCCTCAGTGGCTTTCATGAAGCGTAGCGGCCGTTACACTCTCTTTGCGCCGGGTAATCTCGGCAAAGGTGATTTCAACGTCTACCGCATGTTCGTGGAGACCGCCCTGCGAATTGTGCGAGAAGGCGGAAGCGCCTCGCAGATCGTGCCAGAGGGTCTCTACAACGGTGCGAACTGCATGGCAATTCGGCAAGAGCTCTTTGATCACTGTGCCCTCACATCTATATTCGGTTTCGAGAATCATCGGCACACCTGGTTTCCTGGCGTCGACACCAGGGCCAAGTTTGCGCTCTACACTGCGCGGTTGCCGGGAAAGACCGATCAATTTCGTGTAGCTTTCAATATCCGGAATCAGGCTGAGCTCCTCACGGCCATCCAAGGCGGCGCAATCAAGATGCCCGTCGCTTTGGTTCGCGAGTTCAGTCCTGACGCCCTTGCGCTCATGGAATTCGGCAGCCAACTCGACATTGACATTGCATCCAAAATGTACGGGCGGCACCCCAAGTTTGGCGATGAGACCATTGGGCCGCCTCACCGGCAGTATATGCGCGAGCTTGACATGGGGACTGATCGGGACCTGTTCGACGATGATCCGTTGGGAATCCCATTGTACGAAGGCCGTATGGTCTCTCAGTACGACCACCGAGCTAAAGGGTACCGGCGAGGACGAGGACGCCAAGCCGAGTGGGAGGATCTCGCCTTTGCGGACTCCTCGAAGTCCATTCAGCCGCAGTGGTACTTGCCTGAGACGAAGGTCCCTGTGAAGCTCCAGCAGAGATACAGACGGTATCGAATTGGCTTCTGCGATGTGGCCAGCCCAACGAATGAGCGAACTCTCGTGGCCACACTGATTCCAGCGGAAGCCGCGTGCGGGCACAGTGTGCCCACATTCGAGTTCGAGCCATCTTGGGAATGGGCTTACATGATCTGGTTGGCTGTCGCCAACAGCTTCTGTGTGGACTACCTAGCTCGCACCAAGGTAAGCCTCCACATGGGCCTTTCGCTCCTCGACAGCCTCCCATTCCCTCGCTACGCAGCAGGTTCTCCTCAGGCCAAGTACATTGTTCCAAGGGTTGCTCGGCTAATCACGACTAGCCCTGAGATTCTGGGATTTTGGGACCACCTGGTACAGGATGGGTGGGTCGCTCCGCGTCTGCGAGCCGAGGAGATCCCGGGAGAACTGGACGAAGGAGCACGTTCTCAGCTTCAAGCCGAATTAGATGCGTTCGTTGCGAGGGAGGTGTTTGGACTTACCCGAGACGAGCTGTCCTACATCCTCGACACCTTCCCCATTGTTCGTAAGGACGACGAAAAGGCACACGGTGAGTACCGGACCAAGCGCATGATTCTCGAAATCTACGACGAAATGGCCGAGGTCGCCCGTGTGGGCCAGCCCTATACGACTCGGCTCGGTCTACCACCTGCCGCCCCGCGCATCGCACACCCGCCGCGGGTTGATTCCGTTGTCCCGTTTCCTTCTCGTCCTCTCGTGCTGCCAGCATGGGGGGCCGAGCTCTTTTCCGACGTCGCAGCGCGTGCGCAGGTCAAACTTGAGGCCGGAACGTGGGGGACGAGCCTATCAGGGATGGATCTCGGGATGGCTGCTTTGGCTGCTGTGTTGCGTAACCTTCCAGGGCCGCGGACTCGTGAGGATATCGAGCACGCCGTGATTCTTGTGTTACTTCCGCGACTCATGCTGCCCAACTTCGATAGTACGTCTGCGAAAACTTGGCGCAACGTGATTGGTCGCGAGAACCTCGATGTAACCTCGGTCAGTGCCTTTGGAATTCCTTGGAGCTCTGTTATCCACAGAGCGAGGCAGCAGAACGTCCTCAGGGTAGAGGCGGACGGACAGTGGAGCGCGGGGACTGATGTCGACGATGCCCCTTCTCTCGCATTCGATGCCCGCGCGCTCGTCGTTCTCTCATGGTTGGAAACGGCGCCCGCAGAGAATGCTGAGGTGACGAGGCAGATAGAGGATCTCCATGCCGCGTAAGCCGGTTCAACAGAGGCTTTTCCCTGAACCGCCTGGTCTCGTATGCGCTACAGGGCGAGCCGAGCCGACCCTGTGGGTTCGCCGTATCCTCCTATGGCATGACGTCTCCAAAGAGCCCATTCGGAATGTCCCCCTGCATCGCGGTCTGAATATCGTCTGGTCCCCGACCGGCAGCGCCCCCGAGGCTCTCGCCACCGGCCACGCGGCAGGCAAGACTCTGTTCTGCCGTCTGCTTCGATACTGTCTTGGAGAGGACTCGTTCGCTGACCCCGAGGATACCGAAGCGATTCGCACGCGGTTTCCTGACGGAGCAGTCGGTGCGGAGATCAGGCTTCGAGGAGAGACCTGGGTGGTTCGGAGGCGGTTCGGATCTCCGCGAGACGATCGCGCGATGAAAGCGGAGAACATCGAGCAACTTTCGGATGAGAGTCTTCGCGGTTCCTTTGGAGCCTTCCGCGCTGAGATTGAGGACTCTGTCTTTGACGAGGAGCAGAGGCGTATTCTTGCCGAGATGACAGATGTTCAGAGCGCTTGGCAATACGTCCTGGCATGGCTGACCAGAGATCAGGAGTGCCGGCTTGACGGATTGACTCACTGGCGACATCCGGAGTCCAGCTCGCAGCCTTCCGTTCGTAACGTGGGCGACGCCGGGCTGAACGTACTCCGGGTCGTTGTAGGACTCTATTCGCAAGCATCAAACCTGGCGAGGAAGGAAGTTGCAGGAGCTAGCAGCAGAGTCGAAGAGGCACGAGCGGTAGCTCGTCAAACGGAGGCACGCTTCGATGCGCTACGGGAGGAGTTGCGAGCCGCACTTGGAGTGGATTCCGAACGCATCTGGCCTCCGGCAGTTGAGTTCCTTCAGGATGAGCAGGCCGCGCGCGAGAAACATTTTGAATCGTTGATGGCGCTTGCTGATCAAAAGATTCGTAGGACAAGCGCCGTTTCCATGGGCCCAACGCACGTGCGTAACGAAGAGCAATTGGAGCAAGCCGCTGGAGATCTCGCGCGAGTGACACAGCGGCTCACGAATCTCGAGGGCGAGGTCGAGCGCAAGAGGGAACGTGTGAGGCTGCTGGAGGGAGAAAGCGCAAAGCGCTGGTCGGAAGTTCGGGAGGCAAAGCATCCTGTTTGCCCGTATGACGATACGCCGCTAGATGTGGACAAGGCCAGATTCGTGTGCCCACTCCCGCGCATTCCAGATCCTGCCGACGCTGCCAGGGCCGCCGCTGAAACCGATCTGACTCGAAAGGAGGCGCTGGAGGACCTTTCCGAGGACGAGAGAAGTCTGACCACGCTCAAAGGAGACAAGGCGTCTCTCGATGAGAAGGTAAAGGCACTGCGGCGAAGAATCGAGGCTAACCAACTCGCTGTTGCCGCCGCAACCAGTGCAAGTCAGGCCGCGTGGGCAACGAAGGGAATGGTGCGCCGACTGGCGGAACTGCGGAGACTGAGCGACGATGCGCTTCGCGCCAAAGCGGTGGCCGAGGAAACGCTTAGGGAGCGTCAGAGCCAGCAGCTTGCAGGGTTAGCCTCGTTCTCGACGAGCAGTCTCCAGCGATGGTTCAATTCCCTGCTCCAACGAGTCCTCGGGTCCGAGGCAACAGGGAAGATTGTGCTGGATGGCAATGGTCTGCGTCCAAGGATTCAGTGGCGCGGGATACGGCGTTCTGTGGCGCTCAACTCGCTCCAGATTGTCCTTTTTGATCTGGCGGCGATGCTGTGCGCAGTCGAGGGTAGCTCGCGAGCGCCAGCTTTTCTGGTGCACGACAGCCCTCGGGAGGGAGATCTCGATCCGTGGACCTACGCGCGGCTCTTCGAGGCACTCTTCGAGTTTGGTCCGGACGAGAATACGGCACCATTCCAGTATATCGTGACGACGACGACCGATCCGCCTCAAGGAAGAGTGCGATCGAGAGTTCGGTTGGAGATCAGCGCAAGTGAGGAGCAGCAACGGTTATTTCGGGTCGATCTGTGATGCCGGTGTGTGAGCGAACCATGAGAGGGGCGACATGACCGAGCGGCTCTTCGTCAGCAGCGTGCAGAAGGAGCTTGCCGCCGAGCGTCTGGCGGTGCGTGACTTCATTCACGGCGATGCCCTCCTGCGGCGCTTCTTTGACGTCTTTCTCTTCGAGGATCTGCCCGCTTCCGACCGCCGCACCGACGACGTCTACCTCGAGGAAGTCGCCCGCTCGGGCATCTACCTGGGCCTCTTCGGCGACGATTACGGCTCGACCGACGAGGCGGGGGTCTCGCCCACCGAGCGTGAGTTCGACGAGGCGACCCGGTGCGGCAAAGTGCGATTGATCTTCGTGCGCGGTGCCGACGACGTGCGCCGCGACAAGCGTATGCTGGCGCTGATTCGCAAGGCGGGCGGCCAACTGATCCGGAAGCGCGTCACCGACATTGCCGACCTGAATGGCGCGGTCTACGCGAGCCTCGTGGAGCACCTCGAGCGCACCGGACGCTTGCGCACGCGCCCCTTCGACGCGGCGGCCTGCCCTGGCGCGACACTCGACGACCTCTCGCCCGATCTTCTTGACCTCTTCCTGTCGCGTGCCCAGTCGCAACGCGGATACGCCCTCGGGCCCGGTACGCCGATGCCTGCGGCGCTCGCGCACCTCGACCTCCTCGATGGCGCCGAGCCCAGCCACGCGGCCGTGCTGCTCTTCGGCACGAAACCCCAGCGCTTCCTTCCCAGCTCCGAGGTCAAGTGCATGCACTTCCACGGCAAGGAGGTGCGCAAGCCGATCCCGTCCTACCAGATCTTCAAAGGCACCGTATTCGAGCTCGTGGACAGGGCGGTCGACTTCGTCCTCTCCAAGCTCGCGGCGATGGTCGGCACCCGCGCCGAAAGCAACCAGGCGCCGCTGACCT
>DATHUB010000050.1:0-7805 GCA_035462695.1 Coriobacteriia bacterium
ACGATCACCATCGTGGCGGCCGGGCCGAGGATCGAGGTAGCGACCTGGATCATCTCGTTCTCGCGGAACTTCATGCGCAGCCATACGACAATGCCGAGCATGATCGCACCGTAGCCCATGTCTCCGACGATCATGCCGAAGAACAGCGGGAAGAAGATGAACAAGAACATGGACGGGTCGAGGGTGCCGTACCGCGGCATGCCGTAGACGCCCAGCAGGCTCTGGAAGGGCGCGACGCGGGGGTCGTTCTTGAGCGCGACCGGCGTCTGCGCATACTCCTCTTCGCGTATCTCGGTCTGCTCGACGATTATGTCGTCGGCCCAGCGGCTGGAAATGGCCGTGCGCAGAGCCGGGACGTCGTCGACGGGCATCCATCCGGTGATTACGAAGGCGTACTCGGTGCGTCCGAACTTCGGAATCGCTTCGATCTCGGCGGTCCGGTCGATCAGCACGTCGCGAATGGCTGTCAGTCGTACTGCCCATGTGCTCGACAGCTCGTCGAGTTCTGTGCGGATCGTGTCGAGATCGGTCGGCAGGCTGGCCCGACGGCTCTTGAGCTCGTCGTAGGCCGCGTCGAACGGCATTCCGTCGAACTCGTTGGGCAGTCTGATCTGGTTGATGTTCTCGATCGCCAAGAACTTGTGCACCGCGTCTGAATACTGGCGGCTGAAGACCACGATCGCAGCAGTGGTGTCCTCGTCGACGTCCGTGGAGACGATTTCGTACTGCTTGTGGGTGATCTTGTCGAACTCTTCCTTCAGGGCGTCGATAGCCGTCTTGTAACGGCGCTCGAACAGAAGCGCTACGGAGTCATAGGCCCCGGTGGTGACGATCTGACGCGCGAGGGGCTGAATCTTCTGAAGAATCGGTTCGTACCTGGAGAGAAGAGAAATCTCGGACTCGAGGTCGGTGTGAGTGGATGCCAGCGTGGCCGTCCTATCCTCCACCTCAGCGATGACGCTGCTGATCTTCTCGGCGAGCTCGTTCGGCGCGAGGCCGAACAGCTGCGCGTACTCCTTGTTGACGGCTGCCTTGTCGAGAGGGGCGTTACCACGATCCAGCGCTTTGAGGATCGAGCGGACGCGGATGAGCAGTTCTTCCATCTGCTCCCGGTCATGCTGCTGTCCGGAGACGACCTCCATGCGGTCGAGGGGAACCTCGCCACGAGAGATCTTCTTGGACAGGTCCTCGATGTGGAGTCGTCCCTGCTCGTGAATCATGCTCACGACGTCAAAGAAGAGCCCCTTCGGGCCGATTATCTCTACACGTGCCATCGGGACGAGCATGTACTCACACCTCCCCGCGTTCCTGTCGACGTGCGTTGGATGATTTAGATGCGTGCCACCGATTCGATGACGAAGGCGACGGCGTCCCCCCGCCGTGCTTTGATGGTCTCCTCGAGGGCCGCCGCGTCGCGCTCTGCTTGAGCCCGGACGTCGGCCATCTGCTGTTCCATCTCAGCCTTCACGCTAGCGTCACGCTTCCCCGCCTCAGTCGAGGCTTGGTCGTGCGCCGCAGCGATCATCCCGCCTGCCTCCTTGCGCGCCGCCGAAACGATCTCGTCGGCCTGGCGTTTCGCTGCCAGAACGCGCCCGGAGATCTCCATCTCTTTCTCACGAATGAGGTGGAGTGGGGAGTTGTCGTCGCTTTGCACGGTCTGCTTGTGGAACTGCAGTTCCTCAACGACGTTCTCGTCCACGAAAAGCCCCCTCGATGCAGAGTCGTACGAGCGTGTCGCACTACGCGGCACACCGACCCTATTCGTCAACGTAGGGGAGCACTCCTGCACCGTTCACAGGGGCTTTTCTGAAGAATGTGGAAAAGTGAGGAAGTTACCGGTGAGTTACCTGTAGACGCGCGGTAGGCGCATGCCGAATGAGCAGGCCAACTCGTAGTTGATCGTCCCGGCGAGATCGGCGAGTTCCTCCATCGAGATCCGCTCCGGTCCCTGCTCGCCGACGAGCACGAACTCGTCACCCCGGCGCGCCTCGACGGCCCGCGGCAGCTCCACCATGAACTGGTCCATACACACCCGGCCCACCTGTTTCGCACGGCGTCCGCCCACGAGCACCTCCATGGTGTTGGAGAGCACTCGGTGCACTCCGTCGGCATAGCCGAGCGGAAGGGTGGCGATCGTCGCGGCAGACGCAGCCTGCCATGTCAGTCCGTAGGAGACGCCCTCCCCCATCGGAACACGCTTCACGAGGGTAGCGCGCGCCTTCACCGACATCGCGGGACGCAGATCCACGCGTCCGCGGGTGTGGTGCGAAGGCTGCAACCCGTAAAGCGCTATACCACAGCGCACCATCCCGAAGTGGCTCTCCGGATAGAGGATCGTGGCAGGCGAGTTCGCGGCGTGGACGAGACCCGGTTCGACTCCTTCGGTGCGCATGGCTGCGAGCGCGTCTGAGAACCGCTCCAGCTGCCGCGACACGTCCCAATCCCCGGGAACATCGGCCGTCGCAAAGTGCGTGAACGTGCCCTCGAGGCGAATCGCAGGAATACCGGCGAGACCTGCGGCGAATCGAGGTGCGTCCTCGGCCCGGACACCGATCCTGTTCATGCCGGTGTCCACTTTGAGGTGGAAGGGGGCGATGGCGCCGCGCAGAGCGGCGGCATGTCCCAGCGCCGCGGCGAACTCGTGTGTGTACAGCGTGGGGACGAGACCGTGCTCCAGGACCGTCGCGATCGACGTCTCCGGCGGCTCGGACAGAACGTGCAGCGGAGCACTCAGCCCGGCCTCCCGCAACGCGACGCCCTCGGCAACGGTTGCCACACCGAGATGGGTCGCCCCGGCGGAGAGGGCGGCGCGGGCTACCTCCACCGCACCGTGCCCGTAGCCGTCAGCCTTTACCACCGCCATGAACGCGGTGGACGGCCCGGTAAGCGCGGACAGCACGCGAACGTTGTGCCGGATCGCCGAGAGGTCGATCTCGGCCCATGCCCAGCGAGCTTGTGTCATCTCAGCTGAGGCCTGCGGCGATCGCCCGCACGATGTCGTGCTTGCTCACGATGCCGATCAGTCGGTCCCCGTCGAGGACCGGCAGCCGAGAGATGTCCTGCTCCGAGAGGCGTGAGGCGAGGTCTTCCAGCGGGGCATCCGCCGAGACCGTGACCGGATCTTCTGTCATGACGTCGGCGACAGTGGCGGCCACGGCCTTCTTCAGCTCGTGCTCGAACCGAACCGTCGATGGCGGGTACATGATGAAACCGTCGAGCAGGTGGATGTAGGTCGGGAACTCGAGCTTCACGTCCTGCATGATGAGGTCGCTCTCGGTGACCAAGCCGACGAGCCGCTCGCCGTCGAGTACCGGCAGAGCTCCGACACGGTTTTCGGCCATCAGCTTGGCCGCGTCAACAACGGTCGCATCCGGAGCCACAGTGACAGGGTCCGGGGTCATGATTTCGCGTGCGGTCAAATCGGCCATCGTGCGCTCCTCGTGTCTGATGTTCAGAAAGTCAGCAGTTCCCGTACGGCCGCCGGGAGGTAATCGGGTACGTCCTCGGCAGTCACACACATCGGCGTAAGCGCTCCAGCCGCTTCTTCACCTGCCCGCGCATGGAGATATGCGCCGAGCGCTCCTGCTTCCAGCGGCGCAAGCCCTTGCGCGAGCAGCGCACCGATCACGCCCGACAAGACATCACCGGTGCCCGCGGTCGCGAGTGCGGGGGTCCCCGCAGTGATGATCACCTGCCGGTCCACGTCGCTCACCACCGTACCGGCTCCCTTCAAAACGACAGCGCGTCGGGGGCCGGCAAGCCTTGACGATGAGAATACCCTATCCGCCTGCACCCGACTGACGCTCTCTCCCAGCAGGCGGGCGAGCTCTCCGGGGTGCGGCGTCAGGACCGTGTCCGCAGTCCGCTGCTCGATGAGTTCGTGGGCGTCCACGAGCGCGTTGAGTGCATCCGCGTCGATCACCAGCGGCTTCGTCAGCTTGGCGACAAGAGATCGCACGGTTGCGACCGAGCCGTCGGAGAGCGTGAGGCCGGGCCCCAGAACAACGGCGTCGTACTCCGCCGCCAGGGACAGAATCTCGCTCGCGGCGCTCGATGAGAGCGTGCGCGAGCGCCCCGAAGGAAGGCCGACCACGGGCGCCGCCAAGAGGTGGCATTGGGCGATCTGAACGATTGAATCGGGCACCGCCAGCGTCACGTATCCCGCACCCGAGCGCATCGCGCCGCGCGCTGCGAGAATCGCCGCTCCCGGATAACGACCGGAGCCGGCGACTACCAAGACCCTCCCGCGCTCGTTCTTGTGAGTCATCGGCTCCGGAATCGGCAGAAGCGCTGCATAGTCGTCGTCCGTCCACACTTCGGGCGCTGAAAGGCCGTTCGTGATTGCGGGGTCGATGCCGATATCGGCGACGATGAGCTCCCCCACCCGCGCTGCCCCAGGATAGGTGACGACACCGAGCTTGGGCGACGTGAAGGTCACGGTGAGGTCGGCGATCACGGCGGAGTCATCAACGGCCCCGCTGTCGCTGTCTACGCCCGTCGGCACGTCGACGGAGATCACAGGCACTCCGCTGTCAGCTATGCCCCGACACCACTGCGCGACGGCGCCTTCAAGCGGAAGCCTGCTTCCCGTGCCGAGAAGAGCGTCCACAACGACCGAGGCGGACCGAAGCGTCTCCATCTCCGCGCCCTCGCTCGCGAGCCACCTCACCCCCGCCGCTGCGGCTGCGCGGGCCGACTCCGCTGACTCACCCGACAGATCCTCAGGCCGTCGCAGCGTGATGACCGATACCTCGCGTCCGGATTCGTGCAGAACCCGAGCGGCCACCCAGCCGTCGCCGCCGTTGTTGCCCGGTCCGGCCATCACGAGGATGGAGCCCACCGGGAACCTGGCCTCAACCTCATCGGCCACTGCCTCGCCGGCTCTCTCCATCAGCTCGAGCAGGCTGACTCCATAGGTGGCGACGGCCTGCTGCTCGGCCGCCCTCGACTGTTCAGCCGTCAGTGCGCGTAGCATGACTGTCTCCTCGCGCGTCGCGTCGGGGGCGGTCCCTACTCCTGCGTGTCCGGCTGCGGCTGCTTCTCCGGCTGTGGCTCATCTTCGCTCGGCGCGGGCTCGTCGAGCAACGCCCGGGCCTCCTTGAATCGCGCCGCCAGCTCCGCCTTTGGATCCAGCTTCTCGTCCTTGCGCGGCCGTGAGTCCTGCGTGATGGCGACTGCCGATGCCACCGCGGTCGTGTGCGTGAACGAGAGGGAAAGGTGCATCTCGACGACGCCCAGCTCCGCTGCTCGCTCGGCCGCGCGTCCGGAGAGGTGGGGGACCGGGCGGCCTGAGGATTCGCGCACTACCTCCACGTCCGTGAACCGCATGCCCGAAAAGCCCGTACCCAGCGCCTTCAGCACGGCCTCTTTCGCCGCGAACCTGAGCGCGTAGTGCACCTCCGGCTTCGAGCGCTTCTCGCAGTAGCGCTGCTCTTCGGCCGAGAACAGCCGCTCCTTCAGGCGCGGACGGCGCTCCAGCGCCTCCCGCATCCGTTCGATCTCGACGATGTCTACTCCGAGGCCAGTTATCATCTTCGGCTACTCCACCGTCACAGACTTGGCGAGGTTGCGTGGCTGATCGACATTGCAGCCCCGCTTCTTGGCAATGTAGTACGCCAGCAACTGCAGCGGAATGGAGGCCGGGATCGCCGAGAGGACCTCGCTGACGACAGGAACAGGCAGGACGTGCTCGGCCTGTTGGTGAATGTCGGAGTCGCCGGACGTAGCAACTGCGATCACGTGGGCCCCTCGCGCCCTTACCTCCTGTATGTTGCTGACGACCTTCTCGTAGGTGTGCCCCTGAGTAGCGACAACGACCACCGGCACTTCGTCGGTGATGAGCGCGATGGGGCCGTGCTTCATCTCGCCGGCCGCGTACGCCTCGGCGTGAACGTAGCTGATTTCCTTGAGCTTGAGTGCGCCCTCCATCGCAACGGGTAGACCCATGCCTCGCCCCAAGAACAAGGAGCTGCACGACTGCTTGTAGACCGAGGCGCACTCCTCGATTCCGCTCACGTCCTCCAGAATCGCCTCGACCATGTCCGGAATCGTGCAGAGCTCCTCCCACAAGCGCGTCACGCGCTCCGGCGCGAGCGACCCCTTTGCCTGAGCGAGCTTCAGCGCAAGGACCGCAAGGGCGGCGATCTGGGCGGTGAACGTCTTCGTCGCTGCCACGCCGATCTCGGGGCCGGCATGTGTATACAGCACGCCGTCGGACTCTCGCGTCACGCGGCTGCCCACGACGTTCGTGATCGCTATGACCTTCGCCCCACGCTCTCGAGCTTCTCGAACACCTGCAAGCGTGTCCGCGGTCTCTCCCGACTGCGTGATCGCCACGACGAGCGTCTCGTCATCGACGATCGGGTCGTTGTAGCGAAACTCGCTCGACACCTGTACTTCGACGGGAATACGGGCCCACTGCTCGATCAGGGTCTTCGCCACGATGCCGGCGTGGTAGCTGGTTCCGCACGCGATGATGAAGACGCGGTCGATCTCCGCAACCTGAGCCTCAGTCATGGCGAGTTCGGATAGCTGGATCTCGCCGTCGACCATGCGACCCACGAGCGTGTCGCGGAGAGCCTTCGGCTGCTCGTAGATCTCCTTCAGCATGAAGTCCTCGTAGCCGCCCTTTTCGGCGGCGTCCAAGTCCCACTCGACGTGCATCATCTCCGGCTCAACCGTGTGGCCCGCCGCATCGATGAGACGAATCTCTTCCGCGGTCACCTCAGCGATGTCGCCGTCGTGAAGAACGACTATCTCCCTCGTGTATTCGAGGACCGCCGGGATGTCGCTCGCCACGATGTTCTCGCCTTTGCCTTTGCCGATGATCAGCGGGGAGTCCTTCCTGGCCGCTATGACCAGCTTTGGATGATCGAGGTGGACGACGCCGAGCGCGTAGCTTCCGTCCAGCCGCTTGAGTGCATGGCGGACCGCGGAGGTGAGATCGCCGTCGTAGTAGCTCTCGATCAAGTGCGCGATGGTCTCCGTGTCGGTCTCGCTACGCAGTATGTGGCCGTTTGCTGCGAGCTCTTCTCGGAGCTCAAGGTAGTTCTCGATGATTCCGTTGTGCACGACTGCGATCTTGCCCGTGCAGTCGACGTGCGGATGAGCGTTGTCTTCACTCGGCTTGCCGTGAGTTGCCCAACGCGTATGCCCGATTCCGACGCTGCCCGCGACGGGAGAGCCCGACAGAGCATTGTTGAGGTTCACCAGCTTGCCGACGCGCCGCACAACCGAGAGCTCTTCTCCCTCGATCACCGCGACGCCTGCTGAGTCATATCCCCGGTACTCGAGACGTGCCAGTCCGCCGAGCAAAACGTGCGTCGCTTCTCTCGGCCCCGCATATCCGACGATTCCGCACATAGGCCTAGTCCAGCCCTTCAGTAGGCTTGTCATTGATCATGAGCCGCATCCCACAGAAGAAGGCAGGAACAAACAGTTCCTGCTATAAGCGGGATACCCGACTTCGGTGTCGCTTTGTCTCCGCAGTTGCCTGCGGGATTTGTCGACAGCGTTACGACTGGGGGTTCAGCCGGAGGGCCATCCGCCGAATCCTTCGATAAGCCCTCACCTCGTCAACCGGCGCGCAGCAAGTCCTGCGCGTATCAGAAGCCGGTCCTGGCGCTTGTTCGTACTGACAGTCTCGTATCGCAGCCCCCCTTCCGAGTCGATCTCAGCGCCTCGATTGTACCAGCGGGCAATGACGGGCCGGGTAACGGCAAGGTAGCGCTGGCGCTAGCCGAGCTCGGACTTCCCCACGGTCACCAGACGGTCCACAACATCCTGAGCGAGCTCTTCGTTGGCCG
>DATHUB010000051.1:0-4552 GCA_035462695.1 Coriobacteriia bacterium
GGTTACCGCGCCTTGTCCGGCGCGGGCATGCCAACGAATCTCCGTCAGCTGCTCCATGGCGCCCCCTTTCTGCAGCTCGGCTAGGGCTGTCTCCTGCCACCCTTGGCGACAGGTTGGTACAGGATAGGGGCGACCCTCCCCGGATGCCGCGTGCGGCGTGTGCGCAGCGGTAGACGGCGGAGATGAGTCGGTGAACGGCGTGAAAGTGCTTCGCTTCCCTGCCGTCGCGACCGGCGCCCGATGCCCCCGTCCTACGACGCGGAGGCAGCAGTCCCTGCGAGGAGCATACCCCCGGCAGTCGACGTGCACCCGCTCCGGGGTCACCCGCTACATCTCGCGCCGCGCCTCGAGCGCCCGGCCGAGCGTGACCTCATCTGCGTACTCCAGGTCACCGCCCACCGGCAGTCCACTCGCGATGCGAGTGACGGTGATCCCAAGCGGCTTGATGAGCCGCGCCAGGTAGAGCGCAGTCGTCTCGCCCTCCACGTTGGGGTTCGTCGCGATCACCACTTCGCGCACTTCCTCCAATCCCAGCCGCTCGATGAGTTCCCTCACCCGCAACTGCTCGGGGCCGATCCCGTCGATTGGAGATATCGCACCGTGCAAGACGTGGTAGACGCCGCGGTACTCGCAGGTGCGCTCGATGGCGGCGAGGTCCCGAGGCTCCTCGACGACACAGAGAGTGGACGTGTCGCGCTCGGGGTCCGAGCACACCTCGCACAGGTCGGCCTCCGCGAAGTTGTAGCATCGCGAGCAGAAGTGGATGGTGTGCTTGACCTCGACGATCGCGTCAGCCAGTCGCTGCGCATCGGCGGGTTCGCTGGTGAGCAGCCAATACATGATGCGCTGAGCTGACTTCGGGCCGACGCCTGGCAGCCGCTCGAGTTCATCGAGCAGTCGGGTGATGGGAGCGGCGTAGCGCACCTACATGAGCCCCGGGACGTTCATGCCGCCGGTGACAGCCGACATCTTGGTCGCTGCGAGCTCCTGAGCCGCCCGAACCGCCTCGTTGACCGCGGCGGTCACCATGTCGTTCAGAAGTTCCACGTCGTCAGGATCGACCGCCGTGGGATCGATCTCTACCGAGCGGACCTGCATGTCACCGGTCATGACGACCTTGACCATGCCGCCGCCGGCCGAGGCCTCGACCGTCTCGCCCTTCAGCTCTTCCTGGACCTCGGCCATCTTCGCCTGGGCCTGCTGTACCTGCTTCATCATCTTGCCGAAGTTCACTGCTTGTCCTCTCCATCGGTTTCCGGGCGATGCTCGCCGACGATCGTCGCTCCCAGACCGTTCACGAGCAGCTGCTCGAGCGGTGAGGCGTGAGTGTCGGCAACGTGCGTGGGGGCGGTAGGCTCGCTCATACCCGTCCCGGATTCGTAGTACTCAGGAAGCGGCTCGTCGTCCGGACCCGGCGCGGGAGCGTCGGGCGCGACGTCCACGCGCGGGGCACGGGTGACAGGTTCAGGGCTCGAAGGTGGATCGAGTGGGCGGACGGCTCCTCGCCCAAGCTGATAGCGGAATGGAGGCGCGTGGCCGAAGACCGCAGTCAGGGCACGCTTCAGGAGTTCGCGATTGTCGCTTTCCTCGGCAAGCTGAAGAGAGAACGCTTGGTCGGACGGGAACTCGATCACGAGTCCGGCACCGTCGGTGTCGATGTCGACCTCGACGTTTGCGAAGGTCTGGACGCGGGCGGGCTTCAGCTTCTTGATCTCGAGCAGTACCGACTGCCAATCGCGCTTGACCGCCGAGCGATCGAGAGCCCCGGGCTTGCGCATCGCCGCCGCGGCCGGCTCACGCGGCGCCGCAACCGGTGTCGGAGCCGCAGGCGCGGGCGGCGTCGCAGCCGGCTCGGCCTGCTTCGCGGTGGGCGTCCCGGGCTGTGGCGCTGACGGTCCAGCGACCGCCTCGGCTGCCGGAGGCGGCGAGAGCAGCTGGCCTGCAGGCAGCCCCGTTCGCTCCAGCGCCTCCACGCGCTCAGCCAGCGCCTCAAGTGTCATCTCGCCGCGGGGCCGCGCCATTCTGGTCAGCGCGACTTCGACGGACAGACGGGGGTCGCTCGACCAGCGCATCTCGGCAGCCAATTCGCCGAGCACATCGAGTACGCGGGCGAGCCGGTCGGGGCCGCCGAACTCGGCCGCCTGGGCCTCGAGGCGCGCGAGGTCCTCCGCGGTACGGTCGACGACTCCGGTGGCGTCGCCGACGGCCGCGATCACGAAGAGGTCGCGCACGTGGCCCGTCAGCTCGCGGACGAGCTCGGTCAGATCAGTGCCGGTCTCGACGATCGCGGCCACCCAGCGAAACGCGGCGGCGACATCTCTGCGGGCGATTAGTTCGGCGGCGTCGAAAAGCTGCGCCGCGTCCACCTCACCGAGCATGCCCTCGACGTCGTCGGTCGTGATCTCCCCGCCGGTGAACGACGCGAGCTGTTCGAGCGAAGTGATCGCGTCTCGCATGCCTCCCTCGGCGTGCCGCGCCATGAGCGTGAATGCGTTGCGGTCGACGTGGAAGCCTTCAGCCTCGGCGATGAAGCGAAGCCGGTCGGCGATGTCTTCGACCGACAGCCGCCGGAAGTCGAAGCGCTGGCAGCGCGACTGTATCGTCTCGGGAACCTTGTTCGGGTGCGTAGTGCACAGTACGAAGACAACATGCTCGGGAGGCTCCTCGAGCGTCTTGAGCAGCGCGTTGAAAGCCGCCGTCGAGAGCATGTGGACCTCGTCGATGATGTACACCTTGTAGCGGCCACGGGTGGGCGCGAACGAGACGCGACCGATGATCTCTTCGCGCACGTTGTCGACGCCCGTGCGCGATGCGGCATCGAGCTCGGAGACGTCGGGGTGGCGGCTTTCGGATATCTCGATGCACTGTTCGCACGTGCCGTCGGGCTCGTCGCTCGGGCCGCGCTCGCAGAGCAGCGCCTTCGCGAGCAGCCGCGCGGTGGTCGTCTTTCCCGTACCGCGAGGTCCCGTGAACAGGTACGCGTGAGCGACGCTTCCGTCGGCCACGGCGTTGCGCAGGGTTCGTTCGATGTGCTGCTGGCCCACGACGTCGTCGAAGGTGGCAGGACGATATTTCCGGTAGAGAGAGGTGTGCGCCATAGGCGTGTTTCTTAACCCTCCGTGACGTCGCGTAAGACCTGCCGAGGAGTATACCGCCGAGCTCCGACGCGCGTGGGACGGAAGCGAGCGCCCCCGGCGGGCCCGAGCGCTCGTCAGAGGCCGCTTATGGCTGCTTCCTTCCGGATCTGACCAGGTTCGCGACGTGACGCCGCTCGAGCCCGCCCGAGGCGCTCGGCGAAGGGACAGTATACCCTTCGGCGTCGCGCGCACCAGCCGACAGATGCCTCTTTCCGCCCGCAATCCCGACGAGTGGGAACACACTCATTGACGTCGCCTCACACCCGCACGGTGCGAAGGCGGCGCTTCCTTCCAAACGACAGAAGGAGGCACACAGATGGATCAGCTCGACCGGAGCACCGTCACCAGCCTTGCCAGCCATCGGGGATGGCCCTCGATCTCGATCTTCCTGCCCACCCACACGATGCCCCGTCAGGCGGCCGAGGACCGGATTCGGCTGAAGAACCTCGTACGGGAAGCCTGTGAGCGACTGGTCGCCGAGGGAATGCGGCCCGCGGAAGCCGACAGCTTCTGTGACCCCGCACGGCGCATCGTCGACGACGACACCTTCTGGCGCGATACGGCCGCAGGCCTGGCGATCTTCATGTCCACGGGTGAAGTCCGGACGCTGAAGCTCGATACCTCACTACCTGAACAGGTGCTTACCGGAGACCGCTACTACATACGGGCACTGCTCCGGGCCTACCGTCCGCCGCAAGAGTACTTCGCACTCGCTCTCGACAAGAATCGGACACGGCTCTTCAAGGGCGACGGTCGGGCGATCGAAGAAGTCCCTTTGGAGGGGACGTACACGACCTTTGACGAGGCGATGAAGTTCGAGGAAGCGACACGAAACCTCACCACACACAGCTTCATGGCGGGGCGCGTATCGAGCCGCGGAAACCAGCACGAAGGAAGCAACTACGCCGGATACGGGGGCGAGAAGGAAGTCGATGTGGAGCAGACGACCCGCTACGCGCGGATCATCGAGCGCGGTGTTGCCGAAGCGGTCGGGACCAGTGAGGTTCCGCTGCTGCTGCTCGGCAACGAACGGCTGCTTTCGGCCTACCGCGACGTGAACACCTACGCGCATCTGGCGGAGCCGCAGGTAACGGGAGCAAGTGACCACCTGTCACCGCAGCAAGTCCACCAGACGGCGATCGAGGTGCTCGCGCCCCACTTCGGGCAGGCGATAGATGCCGACTTGAAAGAGCTCACCGAGCGTGAGGGATCCGCACTGGCCAGCCACGACCCGAAAGAGATAGTCACCGCGGCCGCGACCGGCCGAGTGAAGACACTGTTCTTCGATGACGGAGCCGGGCCCTTCGGCCTCATCGACCGGGAGACGCTTGAAGTCACGCGCATGTGCTCCGGCTCTCCGCGCTTCCTCCGGGAGACGTCAGATACCGAGCAGGTGGCGGCGAATGGCGACTGCG
>DATHUB010000052.1:0-5651 GCA_035462695.1 Coriobacteriia bacterium
GACGGTGACCGCGGGCGCGTGGAGCGCCACCGAAACGCTCACCATCCGGCCGGACCCGCGCGTCTCGACATCCCTGGCCGAGTACGAGGCGCAGTTTCGTTTCGCCCAGGAGATCGGCGGCCGGATGCGCGAGCTGCGGGAGGCCCTCGCCCGCCTGCGCGGCGTCAGGGCCCGGCTCGAGCAGATCGCCGCGCGCGCGGCGACCGGCGGAGACGTCGCCGCGACGGCGCAGCGGCTTGCCGGCGAGCTTTCGGGGAGCGAGTCGCAGTTGACCCGGGTGCAGGGTCAAACGGGGCCGCGACTCGACGCACAACTGTTCGGCCTTTACCGCGCCGTCGTGGACGGCAACCTGGCGCCGTCGCCGGGCATCAAGGAGCGGGCCGGCGACCTGCTGCCCGGCGTGGACCGGGCCCTCGCGGCGCTCGACGGCGTGATGAAGCGAGCGGATGCGTGGGTGGCGCAGCAGCCATAGCGGCCCAAGCGGGAACGGGCCGCTCTGCGCCTCCGTGCCTTCAAGAATCGGGCGGCCGGATCTCTTGCTGAGCATCTGGCCTTGTTGAGGCGTTAGGAGTAGAATTGGAGTAGTCGCCGAAGAGGAGAAGTTACATATAAACATCGCAACATAAAGGTACTAGCAGCAAACCCACGATCGAACGCGCGAGCGGTCGCGACATGGATAGTGCCACGTTGAAGTAGGCAAACCCCACCGTCGACGCAGCATGCTTCTGCGTCCAACCGGCGGCTGTTCGTTCGTCCCGCTGAACACCTTGGAGAGGTGAACAATGGTCACGACCGCACCCTCGATTCATCCTCTGGCCGAGTTGTACCGTCTGTGGGCGTTGAATCCGCTGGTGGAGATTGCGCGAGTGATGTCGTTCGACGTCCCGGTGCGACCTCAGAACTATCGGCAGCTCACGGACGAGACGACGGCCATCCTTTCAGGCTTTCGGTTCAAGATGGGCACTGATCCTGAATGGCCGGACGCCTTTCAGAGAGCCTTGAACTTTAAGGTCCTATGTCAGGTGAGCCTCGCCAGCCCGGCGTTGCGCGAAGCTGCGCTTCGCTATGGCGACGCCGCAAACGACCACAGCCGCGAATCGTTTAACGCTGTCGCAGTGTCCTGCCGGTCTCAGTTGGCGCCTCTCGAAGGCCATGCGTTGTCGTTGCTCGCTGATCGGTCTCGAACGATTTTCCAACGGGCGGTCACGCTGCTCCGGGATCCCGCGGTTGCTCGCGCTTTCGGCGTGTCTCCGGCTCCGGCCGGCGAGTGGCCCCTGAGCGCAGACTTCAACGGCGAAGCGGCATACATGGTCGCGGAGCTCGTTCGCGGCCTTCGCGTGATTGCCTGCCTCGGCGGAACCTACAAGCGTATCAATCGGGCGAACCCGACGGTGCGGCCGTTCGTGCCGCTGCTTACGATCGCGCTGCCACAAGACAAATTCCTGAAGCTTCAGCGCGCCGCATACTACGGCAGCCGCACGATCTCGCTGGTCATGGGCGACGAGCAGGGCCCGGACTCGCTCGACCTCACCGAAAGCGCCTATCAGTGGACGAAGGCCTTGCAGGGTCTGGTTCCGGACGTGGCTCGTGCCTGGAAAGACGTCGAATACCGCGGTCAGCTCAGCGACCTCGAGTGGGGCATGGCGCCCAATCCGTCGGGCGACATGACGCCGGTTTCCGTCGGCGCCGCACTCGCGTTCTCGACCTCGACCGTCAGCGGCGAGATCTGCTGTTGCAGCGGCGATCTGGATTGCGACCCGACCACGCAGCTGACCGACTTCTGCTCCGAGTACCAGTGCCCCGCATGAGCGCTGCCACCGCGTATGTCATGCTCCGGCCCTGAGCTGCAGCCCTGGTATCGCGCGCTGAGCCTCCAGGAACGTCGCGGGATGTGGCGCGATGTCGCCGGGGACGCCCCTCAAAGAGAGGTGCGTAAAGCTCGACACGTGCAGCGTTGGCAAGCCCTGTTTCCGTTCCTCCGAGATCAGGTGATCGAGTCGGTCGCGGCTGTCCATGGAATGGATGAGGACACACTGCTGGGCGTCCTCGGCGAGCCACTCGACACCTGGGTCACGCAATACCGCCCACCGTGGCTCGGGGACTTGGAAACTCCCTCGACGCGGCGATTCGCGCCAACAGGATCGATATCGACCGATGGCTCGGAGCTGGTCGGGTTCCTGTCTCTTGCAGCGCCATGGATCGAGCAGGCTCGCGAACGGCTCGATTGCCGCGCGAGCGCACTGCTCGCGCGACACGGATCGGCTCCTTGTGACACGACGTTCATCGTCGACGCTGCCTGCAGGGCCTTGCCGGAGCTGCTGCTGCCGATCATTGCGCGGACGCTTGTCCTCGAGCTGAACCTTCGCCGAATGCGCGGGGAGCTGACGGGCGATACGCCGCGAGCCCGCTTCCGCAATTTCGGCCAGCAGTTGCAGAACCCTGACGACGCGTGCGCGATCCTGCGCGAGTACCCGGTGCTGGGTCGACGGATCGTAGAGGCCCTCGGATCATGGGCGAGAGTCAGCTTGGAGCTCTTCAAGCACCTGCTCACGGACTGGAAAGACCTCGTTGCGAGGTTCGCGCCAGACGGGGATCCGGGAACGCTGGCGGACGTGCAATGGCACAAAGGCGACCGTCACCGACGCGGACAGTCTGTCGCCGTGGTCGCCACGACCTCCGGGCTTCGCGTTGTCTACAAACCCAGGAGCTTGGCTGCTGATGTTCACTTCCAGGAGTTACTTGTCTGGCTGAACCATCGCGGGAACCACCCGCCGTTCCCGGCCCTCAAGATCCTGGATCGCGGCGCGTACGGCTGGGTGGAGTTCGTCGAGTTTCGCGAGTGCCAGTCGGTCGATGAGGTCCGGCGGTTCTACGAACGCCAGGGCGCGTATCTCGCGCTGCTGTACGTTCTCGAAGCAACCGACGTCCACTTCGACAACTCGATCGCCTGTGGAGAGTACCCCTTTCTTGTCGACCTGGAAACGCTGTTTCATCCGCGTACGAAGTCGACGCCGGCTCCCCTGGATCCGGCGAGCGCCGCACTGCGAACGTCGGTGCTGCGGATCGATATGCTTCCACACCGCAGCTTCGCGAGCGGCATGGAAGAAGGTATCGATCTCAGCGCCATTGGTGGAGCCCCCGGGCAAGCCTCGCCTTTCCCCATCCCTACCTGGCAGGCGGTGGGGACCGACGAGATGCGGCTTCACGACGACCGGCCGCTCACGACCGAGCGGCAGAACCGCCCGATGCTCGGCGGCAAGAAGGTGGATCCCGAGGACTTCGCCGAGTCGTTGGCGAGCGGTTTCGCGGCAATGTACCGCACGCTGCGCGAGCACCGCGATGCGCTCATCGCCGACGATGGTCCGCTGACCAGGTTCACGAACGACGAGACCCGCGTCGTCCTTCGTCCGACCGCGGTCTACGCATCGCTGCGTCAGGCCAGCTATCACCCCGACGTGCTGCGAGACGCCGTGGACCGCGATGCCTTGTTCGGCTGGTTGTGGCTCACAACTAATATCGACTTCGACCTCGCGAAGGTCGCAGTGTTCGAGGCCGCGGACCTGCGGGATGGCGATATCCCCCTGTTCTGCACGCACCCAGGTTCCGCGGACATCTGGACGAGCTCCGGCAGAGCACTCCCAGGAATCATCGTCGAGCCCGCCATGACGACAGTCCGTCGCAAATTGGCCGATCTCGAGGATACAGACCTCGAGCGACAGTTGTGGATCATCCGCGCTTCGCTCAGTACGGTCGGGCCAGTGAAAGCCTTCTCGGCACCCAGACGTCGCGTGAATTCCCGCGGGCGGTGTGACCGAGTCCGACTCCTTGAGCAGGCGATCCGGATTGGCGATCGGATCGCAGACACGGCCGTGCGGGGAACCGACGGTGCAGTCTCGTGGCTCGGCATCGCGCAGAACGCGAAGCAGCATCGGTCGATCTCGCCGATCGGCATGGGCTTATACGATGGGCTGTCAGGCGTCGCGTTGTTCTATGCGTATCTCGCGCATGTGACACAGGAGCGCCGATTCGAGGAGCTCGCTCGCGAGGCGGTTCAGACGATCCGCGCGAATTGCCATCGCATGGCTTCGCCGGGCGCCTTCGATGGTCTCGCGGGCATCGTCTACGTGCTTGCCCACCTCGGGGAGCTGTGGAACGACCCCGGTCTGCTCGACGAAGCGCAGGGCCTGGTGCCCGCGATCGCGGACCAGGCTCTGCGTGGCCGAGCATTCGATGTCATCGGCGGCTCGGCCGGCTGCATCGCGGCGATCCTCGCGCTGCACCGAGTCGCACCGGCCGAGCCCTTGCTGAACAGTGTGAGGAGGCTGGGTGATCATCTCATCGCAGGCTCGTGTGCCGTGGGTATTGGCCGGGCGTGGCCCAGCCCGATTGCGTCGCTCGGCCCGCTGACCGGCTTTGGACATGGTGCGTCGGGGGTCGGGTGGGCCTTGTCGAAGCTGTATCAGCTCTCGCGCATGGATCATCATCGACGCGCGGCGCTGGACGCCTTCGCGTACGAGCGAAGCACATATTCGTCCGTGCACCGGAACTGGCCCGATCTGAGGAAGCTCAGTGGTCGCAGGGAAGTGTCGTTCGGGTTGGGCTGGTGCCACGGCGCTCCCGGGATCCTGCTCGCCAGATTGCGTGCATTGACCTGTCTGGAAAGCGCGGCGGTGCGAGCCGAGATCGACGAGCCGCTGGAGCACCTGAGTGAGGCCTTCGGCTGGGGACATTGCTTGTGCCACGGCGATCTCGGCAACCTGGAAGTGCTCCTCGAAGCACAAGACGTGCTTGATGCCCGTCGGTGGTGCGAGGCCTTCGAACAGCAGTTATCGCGCACGTTTGAGAGTGGCAGTCAGAACGGCTGGTTGCTCGATAATCCGGAAGGGCTTGAAGCACCCGGCTTGATGACGGGCCTTTCGGGCGTCGGGTTCGGCCTGCTGCGCGCGGCCGATCCGGTGGCGGTGCCCTCGGTGTTGGTGCTGGACCCGCCCCGGTGTGAGCCCCAATAGGTGCTGGCACCTGGTAGGGGCAGGGGCGGTCCCGCTTTCGCCGGATCTAGCCCGAAAGGGTGCCAGGCGCTCAGAGAAGTGGACCGGATGGAGGCGTTCGGGAGTAAAATTGAAGCGCTTGTTGAGGGGAAGAAACTGCGTACATAGATCGCAACGTAGCGGTGTAGGCGGCCCACCCCCGGCCTCCGGCAGCACCTGGGCTCGCGCGAGGAGCTTCGCCCCGTGCTTGATGATCCCGCCGTGGCATCCCCTCCGGCCACTACGTGCGCGCGGTCCGCGAGGATCGCAATCGCCGGGATTGCTCTACGCGGGCACCGAATTCGGAATGTACGTTTCGTTCGACGACGGCGCCAACTGGCAGTCCCTGCAGTTGAATCTACCGGTCACGCCCATCAGCGATCTCCAGGTGTATCGCCGGGATCTCGTCGTGTCGACGTTCGGCCGCGGGCTCTGGGTGCTCGATGATTTGAGCGTGCTCGAGCAGATGGATCCTCACACCGCCACCGATCGCCACCGCCTGTTTGCGCCGCGCGATGGAGTGAGGCCGGCCGCGAACGGATCGTATCCGCCGGTGGACGGCGGAGCGACGATCTCGTACTACCTTGCCGAAGACGTGCACCCCGTCACCCTCGAGATCCGCGA
>DATHUB010000053.1:0-3494 GCA_035462695.1 Coriobacteriia bacterium
CGGTGATTCGGCCGAAGTCCATGGCGACGGTTGTCTCACCGGAACCCTCGCCCGACACATCGCTCACCTGGCGCTCTGTCGACAGGACGGTGATCTCACTGACCGCCTTGATGAAGGTCGTCTTCCCGGCGTTGAACGGCCCTGTAACCACTACCTTGACTGACTGCATCCGGGTCTCTCCCCTACAGGTTCTTGATGCCGTCGATGATCTTGAGCAGCGTGTCCTTGTCGACGCGCAGATCCCTGCTGAGCGAAGGTGCGTCCGCATCCGGAATCGCATTCACGTTCGCCTGGGGCCGTGTGAGCGGCCGATCAGCTCCCGTGAGTGCCGAGATCTCCAGACCAAGCCCACCGCTCATTCCCAGGCCCGACATGCTGATGTCTTCGATGTAGGCGTCTGTCGAAATGACATTCGGTCGCGCAGCGGCGGCCGCCGCTACTCCCGTGTCCTCCAGCAACTCGGCGTCGAAGCCGGCCGGCGCGTGAGTGGGCACCGGAGCCGGATGCGGGATCGAACGCGTTGCGGTCGGCTGCCTTCGGCGGTCAACAACTGGCGGTGCCTCCTGCGGTGGGGCGGGCGCAGTTTGCGACTCCCCCTCAACAGCGGCTTCGACCTCAATGCGGCCCGTGGCCGACAGCGCCTCATCCTCCTCAACGTCCAGCGACTCCAAGATCGAGGTGAAGTCGGGGACCTCCTCGACCACCTGCTCGGGTGCGGACCCCACCTCGGCGCCGATGAGTTCCTTGCGGTGCTCGGGCTGCTCGGGCTGCTCGGCCTCGAGGGCCTTGGCGCGAGGCAGCTCGCCAAGGCCAAGTGCCATCAGGTCATGCTCGAAGCTGCTCGGCGCCTCAGCCGGGCGCTCGCGCTCCGATTCGGGTGGGGGCGGGGGCGCGCTCTTCTGTTCCGGCTGTGTGACGGGCTGGGGCTTCTGATGTTCCGGCTCGGGCTCAGGTTGCGGTTCCGGCGTGGGCTCCGGCTCGGGGTGCGGCTCGGACTCGGGCTCGAGTTCCGGTTCCGGCGTGGGCTCGGGCTCAGGTTGCGGTTCCGGCTCAGCTTGCGGTTCCGGCGAGGGCTCGGGCTCAGGTTGCGGCTCGGTCTCCGCTTCCGGCTCGGGGTGCGGCTCGGTCTCCGCTTCCGGCTCGGGGTGCGGCTCGGTCTCCGCTTCCGGCTGGGGTTGCGGCTCGGACCAGCGTTGCGGCTGCGACTGGGGCTCCACTGGCGTGACCGAAACAGGCGCAGGGGCAGTGACCAACGGTGGTTCCTCGATCACCAGCGGCACACGTGGCCTTGCTTCGAGCTCCTCGGCGGGCGCCACGTCAATCGCGAGCGGCGGTGTTGAGTGCAAGTCTCGGGGTTCGACGAAGGGGGGCTCCGCGGTTCGCGCCTCAACCAAAGGCGCCTGCACAATGCCCTCTTCTGCCAAGACAACCTGCGGTCGGAGCTCCTCAGGGACGGGCGCCTCTGAAGGAGCCGGCTCCATCCCGAGCATCTCCTCAATGGATGCCACACTTATGGGTGGCTGGCGCTCTTCAGTGCGAGTCGCGGATATGAACGCCGGTTCTTCAGCAGGCTCGTAGCGAACCTGCGGCTCCTCGGCCGGACTCTTTGGGGGAGCTGGAGCCTGCTGCGGATTGAGCACGGCTCCCATCACTTCATCAAGCAAGCTCTGATCGGCCGTAGTAGGAGCAGCCGCTGACTCGCCCAGGAACTCCGGCTCTTCGACCGGCTCCCACTCCGAGGCAGCGGGCTGAGTCGCCTCAACGACAGGCGGCAAGGGCGCCGACAGCTCGACGATTGACGGCTGAGCTTCCTCGGCAATCACGGTCGCATCGGCTGCAGTCATTTCGATCCGCACGTTGTCCGCCTCGAACTGCAAGGCCGCGGTCTCGGCATCTCGGCGCAGCTGCTCGGTCTCGGCCAGCCTCGCCTCCCGCGCCGCGCGCTCGGCTCGATTGTGCTGAACCTCGTCGTCGGTGGCGAACTCAAGCAGACCAGCGCTGAACAGCCCGTACACGATGCGCGCGACATCGAAGTCGGTGCGGCCTGTCGCAACGGCGAGTTCAGACACGGATCTGGTTCCATCAATCAGCAGAAGGAGCTGCCACTCCATCGGCTTGAGCGATATCTCGAACGTTCCTTCACCAGGGGCGGTTGCCATCTTGAAGACAACGTCGGTCGATGGGATCTTCTTGCGGATCCGATCCCACTCTTCAAGGCGCCGCGAGCCCTCCATCACCACATTCTCTATCGAGACGGAGAGGCCGATGTCCTCTTCGACGACCTCCGGCATAGTCTCGAAGTCGAAATCACCTTCGTCCCATCGCATCAGATCGAAGATGGTGTCCTGTATCTGATCGGAGACGAATGCTTCGAGCACGGCTTGGCTTATGTAGCCTTCGTCGATGAGAATCTGTCCCAACCGCCTGCCTTGCTCCGGTTCTGCGGCGCGCATCTGAAGCGTCCGGTGCAGGGCCTGAGGCGTGATTCGTTCCGCTCGAACGAGGCGTTCGCCCAGAAGCTCGTTGTGCCAGTTTGATGAGGCGAAGAACACGTCACCATCGCGGAACCAGACAGCGCCACTCGCGCCATCGGCGCGAGTGATTCGCAGCACCCCTGTCTTCCGGCTAAAGGTCACCAATTGGAAGACATCGGGGAGGCTGAAGTCCTTGAGATTACCGCGCAGTGCCATTCGAGTCGTTCGCGTCCTTACCCTAGTGGAGCTACTGGAGTACTAGCCGAGCACTTCGCCGATCGTCTCGGCGGCTGATCGCATGTCGTAGAGCACGAGTCCCAGCTTCGCGTCTTCGTTCGCGATACAGGTCAGAGCCGCCCTGCTCCCCGCAGCCATGAGCAGAACGTATCCGCCCTCTCCCTGAATGAACACCTGAGACAGCCGTCCTCGCCCAAGTTCAGCAGCTGCCCGCTCGCCCAGACCAAGAATTGCCGCGGACATGGCGCCAACGCGGTCTTCTTCCATGCCCTCGGGGAGAGCAGAGGCCATCGTGAATCCATCAAGTGACACGAGTGCTGAAGCCTGGATCTCAGGGCTCTCCGCCATCAGACGATTGAGCGCATTGGCAAGCCGCTGCTCCCTTGTGGGCCCCTGGGTCACAGCGGGGCCGGGAGGCTGGCCAGATTCGACGCTGGCCGGAACTGGCGGGGCCGAAGGTGGCTCGGGCAAGGGTTCGGGCGCTGCGGCCGGAATCGCGGCGGCCGGAACTGGCGCAGCGGCTAAGGGCTCGGCGGATGGCTCCGGGGTCGAGACCGTGTCGGGTGCTGTCGGCGTGGACGCCACTGGAGCTTGGGTCGGTGCGACGGGCGCAGGAACGACCACAACAGGCTGGCCGACGGAATCCTCGGCGGTCACCTCATCGTCACTATCGCTCAAGAAGAAGTCGCCGAACGAGTTCTCAGCCATGAAAAGAGCACCTCCCACGCAGCCCCGGAAATCGCACGCTCAGACAAGCTTGGGCAGGCCCGCAGCGACGAGTCG
>DATHUB010000054.1:0-3282 GCA_035462695.1 Coriobacteriia bacterium
CAGCTTGCCGCAGCCCGTCTCCATGCGCTGCGTCTCGCCGGTGAGCAGCTGCGGGCGCGACGGGCGGGTGGTCGCGATGCCGCCCGTCGCCGGATCGCGGTCGCGCTTCTTCTTGGTCTGGCCGACGTTGAGCACCTGCTCTTCGCGGCTGCCGTCGCGGTAGATGGTGACGCCCTTGCAGGCGGAGCGGAAGGCCAGGAGATAGACGTGTTCCACGTCCTCGACGGTGGCCTCGTTGGGGAAGTTGACGGTCTTGGACACCGCGTTGTCCGTGTGCTTCTGGAAGGCTGCCTGCGTCTTGATGTGCCAGTCGGGAGCAATGTCGTGAGCGGTGACGAATACTCGCTGAACGTCATCCGGAACTTCATCGATTCCGCGGACCGAACCGTGGTCGGCGATGAGCGCCATGAGCTCCCTGCTGTAGAAGCCTCGCTTCACGGCGATCTCCTCGAACAGGGGGTTCACCTCAACCAGCCGGTCATTGTCCATGACCGTCCTCACATAGCTGACCGCGAAGAGCGGCTCAACCCCACTCGAGCAGTTCGCGATGATCGACAGCGTGCCGGTCGGTGCTATCGTCGTGACCGTCGCGTTGCGGATCGCTCCGCCTTCCGGTGTGTCGTAGACCGAGCCGCAGAAGTTCGGAAAGGCCCCCCTGTGCTCGGCCAGCTTGCGACTGGCCGACTTCGCCTCGGCGTCGATGAAACCCATGACCTTCTCGCCGAGGGCAACGGCCTCATCACTGTCGTACGCGAGGTCCAGCTTGATGAGGAGGTCCGCCCAGCCCATGACCCCAAGCCCGATCTTCCGGTTCCCCCGTGCGAGGTCACCAATCGCAGGAAGGGGGTACTGGTTGACCTCGATGACATCGTCGAGGAACCTCACGCCCCTGTGTACGACATCGGCCAGACGGTCCCAGTCCACATCGGTCCCGTTCTCAGAGATGCGCACCATCTTCGCTAGGTTCACGGAGCCTAGATTGCATGCCTCGTACGGGAGCAGCGGCTGCTCGCCGCATGGGTTGGTTGACTCGATCTCGCCCAGCTGCGGCGTCGGATTGTCGCGATTGATGCGGTCGATGAAGATTATGCCGGGGTCACCGGTGGCCCATGCCATTTCGATGATCAGGTCGTATACCTCTCGTGCGTCCAGCTGGCCGTCGATCGTCTTCGTGCGGGGATTGTAGAGGTCGTAGGCGGTGCCGGCCTTGACCGCCTCCATGAACTTCTCGGTGAGCGCCACCGAGATGTTGAAGTTGGAGAAGTCTCCATCTGCCTTGCACTTGATGAAGTCCAAGATGTCCGGGTGGTCGATTCTCAACACGCCCATGTTCGCGCCCCGACGCGTCCCACCCTGCTTGACAGCCTCGGTCGCCTGGTTGAACACGCGCATGAATGACACGGGGCCGCTCGACACGCCCTGAGTGGAGCGAACCGAATCACCTGCGGGACGCAAGCGGGAGAACGAGAAGCCCGTGCCACCGCCGGACTTGTGGATGAGTGCCGTATCGCGGACGGCGCCGAAGATCGACTCCATGGAGTCTTCCACCGGCAGCACGAAGCAGGCGGAAAGTTGCTGCAGCTCCCTGCCCGCGTTCATGAGCGTGGGAGAGTTCGGGAGAAACTCAAGTGAGGTCATGAGTTCGTAGAAGTCCGCCGCCCGCTCTGCAACTGCGGCGTCGTCGGCGCCCCAACAACGCTCGGCCGAGGCGATGTTCTCGGCCACACGGACGAACATGTCCGACGGGTTCTCCACGGGGTTGCCGGCCTCGTCCTTGAGCAAGTATCGCTTCTGGAGCACCTTCAGTGAGTTTGGGCTCAGGATCTCGTCAATCGTGCGCGAATATCCTGTGGCTCCTGCGGCCTCGGCCATAGAGGGTCCCCTCTCCTCTTTAAGGTCCGCACGCCCAGTGCCGGACCGATACTACATATTGAGCTTGTCCATCCTAGGACTGCTACATGTTGTGCGTCAACGGAGTTGCGATGAGCGGCGAAAACCGTGCGTTGTACGGCACCTACCCCAACTCGGAGGGAGCTCCGGGCAGACCAAGACGCCGCTCGCATCCTCGGTTACGGAACGCAAAAAAGGCGCCCTCGGCTACGAGACCGAAGGCGCCCATATTGACAACCACTGCGCTGCTAGACGGCCTCTACTCGCTGAACCTCGGGCACCTGCTCCTTGAGCACGCGCTCCACGCCGTTCGCAAGGGTCAGCTGCGACATCGGGCAGCCGCGGCAGGCGCCTTGGAGGGCGACCTTGACCACACCGTCGTCGGAAACATCAACGAGCTCCACATCTCCGCCATCCGCCTGAAGGGCAGGTCGAATCAGATCGAGAGCATCCGCGACACGTTGCTTGAGTTCCATACAGAGATCCTCCTTCACGAGGGTCAGACAAGCGTACGAACCGGCGCGCTTGCCGGTCCCTCTGACAGACGAGACAGCGAGAACTGTACCACAATCCTTACCGCATCGCTCATCATTTTCTTCCCCTGAAACCACGCTCCACGAAGGGTCGTCGTCCAACGCAAAGAGCCGCCGGATGTGCTCAGCAGTGTCCTACTCTCCCAGGACATTACATCCCAGTACCATCGGCGCTGGAAGGCTTAACTACCGAGTTCGGAATGGGATCGGGTGTACCTCTTCCGCCATAACCACTGAGCACATCCGACGGCTCTAACCCGTCGGAGAAATATCCCCTTGTCAAGGGCTCCGGAACATACACCGGCTACCCTGAATGCTGCATAGCGCTTGAAGTTCACACGAATGAGATCAAGACCTCGGCCAATTAGTACTGCTCGGCTGAACACATTGCTGTGCTTACACCTGCAGCCTATCAACGTCGTAGTCTACGACGAGCCTTACCTGGTTAACCCAGTGAGTGAACTCATCTTGGGATGGGCTTCCCGCTTAGATGCTTTCAGCGGTTATCCCGACCGAACGTAGCTAACCAGCGGTGCCGTTGGTCGACAACTGGTACACCAGAGGTTCGTCCGCTCCGGTCCTCTCGTACTAGGAGCAGCTTCCCTCAATTCACTTACGCCCACGGAGGATAGGGACCGAACTGTCTCACGACGTTCTAAACCCAGCTCGCGTACCGCTTTAAATGGCGAACAGCCATACCCTTGGGACCTACTCCAGCCCCAGGATGCGATGAGCCGACATCGAGGTGCCAAACCCTCCCGTCGATGTGGACTCTTGGGGAGGATCAGCCTGTTATCCCCGGAGTACCTTTTATCCGTTGAGCGACGGCCATTCCACTCTGAGCCGCCGGATCACTAGA
>DATHUB010000055.1:0-2657 GCA_035462695.1 Coriobacteriia bacterium
CCAAGTACTTCGCGATCGTTCCCGCGATGTTCATGGTGTCGTTGCCCGAGCTTGGCGCACTCAACATCATGGGACTGCACTCACCTCAAAGCGCGATCATGGACGCGGTGATCTTCAACGCTCTCATCATCGTCGCCCTCATTCCTCTCGCGCTGAAGGGCGTCAAGTATCGCCCGCTCGGCGCAGCCTCGCTGCTTCGCAAGAACTTGCTGCTATACGGCTTGGGTGGCCTGCTGCTGCCTTTTGCTGGGCTCAAGCTCATCGACCTCATGCTCGTTGCGACCGGTCTGGCGGGATGACCGATGAAACGCAGCCTACTCATCGCCTTGCGAATCACGGTTCTGACGCTGCTCGTATTGGGCCTCGTGTACCCGCTGGCCGTCACGGGCATTGCGCAGATGGCGTTCACGCGATCTGCTAACGGGAGCCACGTCGTTTCCGAGGGCCATATCGTGGGTTCGACGCTCATTGGTCAGAACTTCACGTCCGAGCGCTACTTCCATTCGCGGCCGTCGGCTGCGGGGGAGAGCGGCTACGACGCCGCCGCGTCGTCGGCATCGAATCTCGGCCCCACCAGCCGCGCCCTCATCGACGCAGTCACCGATCGCGTCGATCGCGTGCTCGACACCGAGCCGGGTGCGCGCAAGGGCGCGGTGCCCGTGGACCTGGTGACCTCGTCGGGGAGCGGACTGGATCCGGATATCTCGCCCGACGCGGCGATGCTCCAAGTCGCACGCGTGGCGCGGGCGAGAGGTCTGGCGGAGGAGCAGGTCGAAGTGTTGGTCGATCGACACGTTGTGAAGCGACAGTTCGGATTTCTGGGTGAGCCGCGCGTGAACGTGCTGGCCTTGAACCAGGCGCTCGACGCACTATCGTCCCGGTAAGGGTCTAGAGCAAGGAGAGTCGTGACGGATGCGGTGGCGGGGGGCCCTGGGCCCACCCGAGGACGGCATAAGATATTCCTCGGCTACGCGGCTGGCGTGGGCAAGACCTACACCATGCTCGCCGAGGCGCATCGCCGTGCGTCGCGTGGCGAAGACGTCGTCATCGGCTTCGTGGAGCCGCACCGGCGTCCGGAGACGATTCTGCTCACCGAGGGCCTCCCAAGGATCGAGACGAAGAAGATCGAGTATCGCGGGTCGGTATTCGAGGAGCTGGACACCGATGCGGTCTTGGCGCGGCGTCCGGAATGGGTGCTCGTCGACGAGCTCGCGCACACGAACGTGCCGGGCACTCGGCACGAGAAACGATGGCAATCGGTCGAGGAGATCCTCGACGCAGGAATCAACGTCATATCCACCGTTAACGTGCAGCACTTCGAGAGTCTCAACGACACCGTCGGCCAAATCACCAAGGTCAACATTCGCGAGACCGTGCCGGACCGCATCCTCGACGACGCCGGCGAGGTTGTGCTCGTGGACATCACTCCCGATGCCCTCATCAATCGCATCAAGCGCGGTGTCGTGTACGAGCCGTCGAAGGTCCCGCAGGCCCTGTCGAACTTCTTCAGACGGGGCAACCTTGTGGCGCTTCGCGAGCTCGCACTGCGCAAGACCGCCGAGGAGGTCGATGACGAACTCGAAAGGTTCATCGAGACCCACGGCGTTGACAAGACGTGGGGGGCTGTCGAGCGCGTGCTTGTTGCTGTGACCGCTCGCTCCAGCAACTCGAAACTGATCCGGAGGGGGTACCGCCTCTCCCACAGGATGGGCGGGGAGTTGTGGGTCGTGCACGTCCGCCCCGCCGGGGCACTCCTCGAGCCTGCGAAGGAAGAGTCGCTCGATGGCCTGCGCGACTTGACCGAGGGGCTGGGCGGTCACTTCATCTCGTTGACAGGCGATGACCCCGCAACTGAGATCATTCAGTTTTCCCGGTCGCACCAGATCACCTTCATCGTGCTGGGCCAGTCGGCGCGCACACGTATGGACGAGATCCTGCACGGCTCGATCGTGACTCGAATCATGCGTGAGACCCGCAACATCGACGTCGTCATCGTTGCTGATGACACTACAAAGCAGAGCCCGGAGTAGGAGGGCGCATGCGCTACTCAAGTGAGGTGACAGTGAGCCTGCCTCGCGAGTCCGTGCTGGGGCTGCTTGCCGACAGACGAAACGACGTCAAATGGAGGCCCGGCCTCACGCTGTGCGAGTCGATCGTGGGCGAGCCCGGCTCGCTTGGCTCAGAAACCCGGCTCATGTATCGCGACGCGGACGGCGCCGTCCACGAGCGGATGGAGCACGTGGAATCGAACCGACTGCCCGATGCGATCGAGTACTCGCTCACATCGCCCAGAATGGTCGAACACCAGCTGCATCGATTCGTGGAGGGGCAGACAGAGACTCGCTGGATCATCGAATCGACCGTGACGTTCCACCGCGCCGGGCTGGCCGTGCGTCGCCAGTCTGCTCTCCTTGAGCCCGAAACGGTGCGGTCGATGCAATCGTTCAAGGTCTTCGCCGAGGGCTCATCCGCTCCTGGCAGGCGCGACTCGGGTCTGCTCGGCGCGTCCGCGGAGGGCTAGGAATCAGACCGCGGGGGTGGAGCGTCCTGCGTGTCGTACGGCGTTGTCTTTGGGGTCGGAGCCTTCTGGCCACTTCTGATCGCTTTGGCGATGAGCCATACAGCTGCCACGACGACGAGGATTCCCGTCGCAATCC
>DATHUB010000056.1:0-16294 GCA_035462695.1 Coriobacteriia bacterium
TCGCCTCTTGGATGAACGAGCAGGTATTCACTACGAGCACGTCGGCGTCCTCGGCCTCCTCGGCAAGGCGAAAGACCGAGGAAGCGATGGCGGCGCGCATGCGGTCGGTGTCGACCTCGTTCTTGGGACACCCGAGGGTGAGAAAGGCGACCGAGGGGGCCTGAGACGTTGGATCCTCGGCCGCGTCACCAGTCTTGGGTGTGCTCATAGATTCATTTCCGTTCCGGCGAATTGGGTTCCCGCCTAGCGGTAGTTGGCGTACTGAAGCGGGATTCCATAGTCCTGCGCCTTGAGGAACGCGATCACCTGTTGCAGCTCGTCTCGACTCGCGCTGGAGACCCTCAACTTGTCGCCCTCGATCTGAACCTTAACCTTGAGCTTCTGGTCTCGGATCTCCTTGTTGATCTTCTTGGCGAGGTCGGTCTCTATTCCCATTACGATGGTGCCGGTATAGCGAACGGTGCCGCCGCTGGCTGCCTGCGGGGCCGTCCAGCTGACCGCCTTGAGGTCGATACCTCGTTTGACCAGCTTGCCGTTGAGGACGTCTTTCACCTGTCCGCCGACGAAGTCGCTCGGCGCATGCAGGGTGAAGGTCTTCTCGGCCTTGCTGAACTCGAGCGTGGCTCCGGAGTCCTTTAGATCGTACCGCTGCACGAGCTCCTTTGTGGCTTGCTGGTATGCGTTGTCGACCTCTTGCAGGTCGACCTCGGACACGACGTCGAAGCTGCTGTCTTTCGCCATGGTTGTTAGCCCCTTTCCATGCGTCTGCTGAGAACCCTACTGGGCGCTGGACGTCGCTGCGAGTGTCACAGTGCCGATGTTGTCTTTGCCTTGGATTTCGACCTTCTCGCCGTCGCGGTAGACCGTGACGGACTCCGGCTTGCCGATGCGTACCTCGGCCTTCTCGGCGACCTCCCACTCCTGGGTCTGACCCGCCGTGAGAACCCCTTCGTAGGCTCGCTTACCGTCAACGGTCACGCGCATCCATGAGGCGCCGTCCGCGGCCACCTCGACCGTCAGAGTGAAGGGCTGCGCCTCTTCGACAGGCTCGTCCTTGGGCTCATCTTTGGGTTTGTCCTTGGGTTTGGCAGTCTCGGTCACATGTGGCGTGGTCGTTTGCTCCTCGACCGGGACCGGGGCCGGCGGGGTCGGTTCCGGCCCTGACCAGATGCGCGCCACGGCCCAGACCGTCAGGGCCAGCACGCCGACGATGGCGGCGATCGCGACCGCGGCCCGCCATGGGATCGCGTGCTGCTGGCCGGTCGGCTTCACTGCCTCCTCGGCCTGAGGAACGTTGATCAGATGCTGCCGACCGACGCCCGTCTCAGCCTTGTACATGTTGAGCAGGGGCACGGGATCAAGCTCCAAGAAGCGCGCATAGCTCGAGATGTAGCCTCGAACGTAGCCCGGATTGGGGAGCCGGTCGTACTGCCCCTCCTCGATGGCGTCGATGAGCTTCCCGCGGATGCGCGTGCCCTCCTGCACCTGCTCGATTGTGAGGCCGAGCGCAACCCGTCGTTCGCGTAGCGTGTCGCCGAGCTTGCCCACCCTAGACCGCCTCTCCTGCGTCTTCGCGTTCGAATACCTTGATGGACTCGAGTCCCTCGATGTCGACTTCGACCTCTCTCGGCTTGCTTCCGTCCGGAGGGCCGACTATTCCCTTAGCTTCGAGCATATCCATGATCCTGCCGGCGCGCGCGTAGCCGACCTTGAGCCGGCGCTGCAGCATTGAGGTCGACCCGAGGCCACTTGTGACGACGATGTCGGCCGCCTCCCAGATGAGAGGGTCGTCATCATCACCGGTGTCCACTCCCCCGCCCACCGAGGAGATCTTCAGATGGAGGATCTCGTCATGGTAGTCGGGCTCGCCCTGTGCCTTGAGGTGGTCGACGACCTTCTCGATCTCCTCCTCGGCGAGGAAACAGCCCTGAATTCGCTTGGGCTTGGGCCAGTCGGGCTTCGAGAAGAGCATGTCGCCCTTGCCGGTAAGCTTCTCGGCGCCTGCCGTGTCGAGCACGACCCGGCTGTCGAGCCCGCTCGCGACGCTGAAGGCGATGCGGTTGGTGATGTTTGCCTTGATGAGGCCGGTGACGACGTTGGCCTCAGGCCGCTGCGTCGCGACGATGAGGTGTATTCCCGCCGCCCGCGCAAGCTGTGCGATGCGGCAGATGGAGTCCTCGACCTCTTTGGCCGCGACCATCATCAGGTCGGCAAGCTCGTCGATGACGATGCACAGGTACGGCATCTCCTCGGCGCCCTCAGGGCCTTTGCCGGCCTGCACCATCGCGTTGTACAGGCCGATGTTCTTCGCCTTGGCCACCTGCAGCACCTTAAGGCGGCGGTCCATCTCGCTGACCGCCCACGCGAGAGCGCTTGCGGCCTCCTTGGGCTCGGTGACGACGGGGACGTAGAGGTGCGGGACTCCGTTGTATGCCGAGAGCTCTACGCGCTTGGGGTCGATCAGAATCAGGCGCACCTCGGCCGGCGTCGATCGCATGATGATGCTCACGAGCATCGCGTTGATCGCCACCGACTTGCCTGAGCCGGTCGAGCCGCCGATGAGCAGGTGCGGCATGTCGGCCAGGTCGGCGAGAACCGGAGCGCCCGCGACGTCTTTACCGATGCCGAGGAGCAGCGGGCCGCCCTGGCCCGCGGGCACGAGCACGTCGCCAAGCGTGACTGAAGTGCGCCGCACGTTGGGCACCTCGACGCCGATCAGGGACTTCCCCGGGATCGGGGCGAGGATGCGCACGGTCGAGGCTGCAAGTGCCAGCGCGAGGTCGTCGGCGAGCGCCGTGATCTTGCTCAGGCGCACGCCTTTGGCGATCTCGACCTCGAAGAGGGTGACGGTCGGCCCCGCGATCCAAGCTACCACGCGAGCGGGGATGTCGAAGTTGCCGAGTGTTTCGGCGATGACGGCGGCCGTGGAGCGCAGCTCGTTGTCAGAGGCCTTGTGCTTAGCGGCTGACTCGCTCGTCTGCTGCAGCACCGAGAACGGCGGCAGCTCGAAGCCCTCCATGGCGCGCGGCGCTACAGCCTTCGGCACCGGCACGGTCTTGCGGCCGGACTCGGGGTCGGCCGGCTCGCGCTTCTGCCGCCGAGGGAGCACCTCGGTGGCGGCTGAGTCAGCCGGAAGGGTCGGCTCGGCGGTTTCGAGCATGGCGACGGTCTTGGATGCCCGCTCTCTTCGAGCGGGCCGCAACGGCTCTTCATCCTGGGGCTCGAAGTAGTCGCGGAGCTGATCGACCAGAGCGGAGATCGAGAGGCCGGTGACGACAAGTCCCCCCACGAGCAGGCCGGTGAGCAGGACACCAGTGATGAGCTCGCCGGTGAGACGCGCGAGCAGCCAGGCGAATCCGCCACCCACGTATCCACCTTGGACGGCGACGGCGCTCTGCTCGAGGCTGACGGGTCCGGAGGGTGCGATGGCGGCGAGCGATATGAGTGCGAGAAGGATGATGCCGATGCCGGCACCGGTGCGGGCCTCACGGATGTCCGCGCGCACGAAGAACGAGACGCCCCAGAGAAGCATCCCGATCGGAATCAGGTAGGCGCCGACGCCGAATGCCAGCTTGAGGCCGCCGGAGGCAGCCTCCGTTGCGACACCCGAGCTGCGCGAGACGACCGCGATCATCAGCGCGATCGCGAACGCGCAGAGCGCCACGCCGACGATGTCGCGCTTCGAGCGGTCATCAAGGATGTGAGCGGGCTCCGGCGCGGAGCGGCGCGTGCCGCCGCGTCCCTTTGTCGAGGAGCGAGTGCTACGTTTTTGTGCCACGAGATGCTCCCGGCTTTTCTACAGGGCGTAACGTACCAACAGCAGGATACCTGCAACCGCCGTGTACGCCGCAAACCACCACAACGAGTGTTTGCGTACGAACGGCAGCAGGAGCCATATCACACCGTATCCGACCGCGGTCGTGACGGCGACGCCGACCACGGTGACGCCGAGCGAAGGCAGACTCCCCTCGCCCTGCATCAGATCGAGAAGCTTCTTCGCGGTGGCGGCAGCAATGATCGGGACCGAGATCAGGAACGAGAAGCGGGCGGCCTCGCCGCGTGACATGCCGAGCGCCTGGCCCGTCGCTATCGTCGTGCCTGACCGGGACAGTCCCGGCAGAGCAGCGAAGCCCTGCGCGAACCCGATGCCGAGGACCTTGGACCACGGCAGGTCGGCCGAGTCGTCGTCACACACGCCACGCGCGTGCGTGCGTGCGGCGATGATTTCGGACACCCCCAGCACGACAGAGGTGGCGAGCAGCCCGAGCGCCGCTATCACGATCTGCTCGGGAACGGGACGCGACTCGACCCCATCGATGAACGGCTCGAGCGCGAGCACGACTACCACGCTCGGCACCGCTGAGCCGATGACGAGCCATGCGAATCTGCGGTCGCGAGCCAGTGCGCTCCCGCGTGAGAAGAACCCGCGTGCGAGTACCGCCAGGTCGCGGCGGAAGTAGAGTACGGTCGCCAGAAGAGTGCCGGCATGAAGCATCACGTCGAAGCCGAGGCCGAATCGCTCCCAGCCGAGCAACGAGGGCACCAGAATGAGGTGTCCGTCGCTCGAGATGGGCAGGAATTCGGTCACGCCTTGCACGATGCCGAGTACGACCGCCTGAAGCAGCAGCACCGGCTAGACCTCCATGACGACCGGAACGATCATCGGTCGCCTTCTGATCCGCTCCCAGAGGAGCTGCGATACGGACTCGCGCAGCGCACGCTTGACGACCGCCTGATCCGTTGCGCCTTCCCTGCCGGTCTTTGCGAGCGTCTTGCTCACCCGGGCCAGAAGTTCCGCCGAGAGGTCGTCCCCTTCGCCAAAGACGATGCCTCGCGTGACGATCTCCGGGTCACCGACGGGCTTTCCGCTCTTGCGCTCGATGGCCACGACGATGGACACGAAGCCGTCCTGGCTCATGTGCTGACGGTCGCGTAGGACCACCTGTCCGATGTCGCCTACCGACAGCCCATCAACGTAGACGACGCCGCTCTCGACGCGCTCAGCAACATGGGCGCCTTCCTCGTCGATCTCGAGGCAGTCTCCGTTGTCGAGCACGTATACGTACTCCTTCGGCACTCCCACGGCCTCGGCATGCTTCGCATGCGCGAAGAGGTGCCGTGTCTCGCCATGGATCGGCACGAAGTACTCGGGCTTCGTAAGATTCAACATCAGCTTGAGGTCTTCTGATGCGGCATGCCCTGAAACGTGGACGTCAGCTGAACCCTTGTGCAGGACGTTGGCCCCCGCTTTCGAGAGCCGGTTGATCACGCGGGAGACCGCCTTCTCGTTTCCCGGGACCGGGGACGCCGAGATGATGACGGTATCGCCTTCCTCGACGCTGACGGTGCGATGCTCGCCATTGGCCATGCGAGCAAGCGCCGAGAGCGGCTCGCCCTGACTGCCGGTGCAGAGGATGACGACGTTCTCCGAGGGGATGTCGCCCATCTCGAAGGCGTCGAGGATGTTCGCATCGTCGATGTGCAGGTAGCCGAGATCCCGGGCGACCTTGGTGTTGTTGACCATCGAGCGTCCGGTCACGACGACCTTGCGGTCGTTCTCGACAGCCGCGTCGCACACCTGCTGAAGCCGGTGAATGTGACTCGCGAAAGAAGCGACGATGACGCGCTGGTCCGCTTCGGCGATGATTCGGCGCAGAGCCTTGCCGACCTCCGCTTCGGAGCGTGTCGTACCCGGCGTTTCGGCGTTCGTGGAGTCAGACATCAGCAGCATGACGCCGCCCTTGCCGAACTTCGAGAGAGCACCGTAGTCGGTGAGGCGCCCGTCTATCGGGGTCTGGTCGAGCTTGAAGTCTCCCGTGTGGAGCACGTTTCCGACAGGCGTGCGCACGTGGACTCCGACTCCGTCGGGAATCGAGTGGTTCACGGCGAAGAAGTCGAGGCCGAAGACACCCAGCGTGCAGTGCCCACCGCTCTTGATCTCGCGTAGCTTCGGCTTCTTGATCTTATGCTCGTCGAGCTTGTTCTTGATGAGCCCGAGGGTGAGTTTCGTACCGAGCACAGGCACGGTCGACCCAACCTCTTTGAGCAGGTACGGAAGGGCGCCGGTATGGTCCTCGTGACCGTGGGTGATGACGATGCCGCGCAGCTTGTCCTTGCGCTTAACGATGTAGCTGTAGTCGGGCAGGATGAGGTCGATGCCCGGATGATCGTCGTCCGGGAACATGATGCCTGCGTCGACCACGATCATGTCGCCGCCGAACTCGAAGACCGTCATGTTCTTGCCGATCTCACCGAGCCCGCCGAGCGGAATGATCCGCAGGCGATTCTTCTTCTTCGACATGTGTTAGGGGACTAACTCCTCTCGCGAGCGCGCTTTTGGCGTCTCGTCTGTCAGGACAGTGCCCCGACATGGCGCATGACGCGCTCGAGTTCGGCGGCCTGCTCGGGAGTAGACTCCACGAGCGGCAACCTCACACCCCCTACGGGGAAGCCCTGGAGCTCGAGTGCCTTCTTGACCATGATCGGGTTAGCCGTCATGAAGAGGGTCTTCATGAGCGGCAACAATTCAAGGTGGATGCGCAGTGCGCGCGTGTGATCGCCGGCGGAGTGCGCGTCGATCATCTCTTTGAAGCGGACGCCGGCCACGTGGCTTATCACGGAGATCACGCCCGTGGCCCCAAGGCCCATCATCGGCAACGTCAGCTCGTCATCACCTGCGAAGACCTCGAAGCCCTCAGGCGCACCGGCAAGTACGGCGGCGGTCTGAGAAAGGTCAGCGTTCGCCTGCTTGAGCGCGACGACGTTCTCGCACTCGTTGGCAATGCGCAAGATCGTGGCGGGCTCGGCGTTGATGACGCAGCGGCCAGGGATGTTGTAGAGGATGACGGGCACGTCTACCGCGTTGGCGATCGAGCAGAAGTGCCGGAAGAGGCCCTCCTGTGGTGGCTTGTTGTAGTAGGGCACGACCGCCATGATCGCATCCACGCCCAGGTCGACGACCTTGCGCGCGAACTCGACTGAGTCGTCCGTACAGTTGTCGCCCGCGTTGGCGATGACCGGCACGCGGCCTCCCACTGCGGCGATCACTGCGCGGAACAAGTCCATCTTCTGGTCGTAGAAGACGGTAGGGCTCTCGCCAGTGGTCCCGCACACGACGAGCGCGTCGCTGCCCTCGGAGATCAGCTTGTCTGCAAGCTGAGCGGCGCGGTCCAGGTCCAGCTCCAGATTGTCGGAGAACGGCGTCACCATGGCCGTGATCATGCGGCCGAAGCGCGGCGTAGTCATGCGTATGTCAGCCCCTCGAATGTAAGCCCGCGCGTAGTGCGAGCGATGGTTCTCTGATACCCCTCCATTGTGCCACAGCGAGCAGGTGTTCGCCTAAGCGCGGACGCTGCGTTGACGAGGCGTCACACCTGCCCCGGAACCCGGTAGCGGAGTTCGGCGAGACCGCCGGGCCAAGGCCTTGCTTCGACGAGCTCCAGATGCCGTTCCCGAAGCGGTGGTCGCCAGAGCGGTATTCCGTCGCCGAGAACGACCGGTTGAACGAACAGATCGATCTCGTCGACAAGCCCGGCGCTCACCAGCAGCGAGGCGAGTTCTCCCCCGCCGATCAGCCAAATGCGTCCCCCTGCCTGCTGTTTCAGCCGCCGCACGAACGCCGCGGGGTCCTCGTGAACGAACTGGGGCGAGCCGAGTTCGGGGAGATCGTCGCGTGAGGTGAAGACGTAGTTCGTCTTCCCCTTGTACGGGTCCTCGTCGACGAGGCTCATCGTCTCGAGATAGGTGTGGCTGCCTTGAAGGACCGCGTCGACCGAGTCCATCAGCTCGCCGAAGCCGTAGTCTTCGTCCTCCGCGCCCTCAAGCCAGCCGACTCCACCCTCCATGTCGGCGATGAAGCCGTCGAGCGACGCGGTGATGTAGAGCACGACCTGCCGAGACATACCTACCTCCCGAGTTCAAATCCGTCATGGAGGGCCTGCACCGCGCGCTCCGCTTCGTCGCCGGGTACCAGCACGGAGATCGTCGTGTGAGAGTCCGCCGTCTGGAGTACTGTCACTCCGGCGTCGAGAAGGTGCTCGGCCATCGCTGCCATCACGCCGGGAACGCCGTGCATTCCCGCTCCCACGAGCGTGACCTTAGCGAGCCCGGGGAGCACTTCGTGCGCAAGTCCGAGTTCGTCAAGCACTCGGCAAGCGCTGTCGGTCGACCCCGCCGGGATACTGAAGACCAGCGTGTCCCCCACGGGAGTGAACATGTCGAGCGAGACAGCTGCCTCGGCCATCGCACGGTATACGCGCGCCTGGGCCGCCATGTGCTCCGGAGTGCCTTCGGGGGACGCCAGCGTGACGCGAACGCGCACGATTCCACGAGAGTGGGAGACGGCGGTCGCGACACTGGATGGTCGGTAGGCGGTGATGTCCGCCACCTTAGTGCCCGGATGGTCCGTGTAGGTGTTGCGCACCCGCACGGAAAGCCCGCTTGCAAGAGCGAGTTCGGCTGCGGGCGTGTGCACGACTCGGCTGCCGTGCTTCGCCATCTGGAACAGCTCATCGGCTCCGATGACCTCGAGCACCTCGGCTCCCTCACACGCCCGCGGATCGGCCGTCATCACGCCGTCGACATCGGTGTAGATCTCGACCTCCTCGGCCGAGAGGGCGACGCCGAGCGCGCAGGCCGTCGTGTCGCTGCCGCCGCGTCCGAGAGTCGTCAAAGAGCCGTTCTCGGCCATGCCCTGAAAGCCGCAGACGACGGGAACGACGCGTTCGGCGATCGCTCCGCTCAGCGGTCCGGTGTGAATCTCGGTGACGGCGGAGGCGCCGTGCAGCCCGTCCGTGGAGATGCCGGCCTCGGGCCCGGTGAAGGCGCGGGCATCGATGCCCGCGGCGCGCAGCTCGTGTGCGACCACCACCGCCGAGACGATCTCGCCGACGCTCGAGAGCAGGTCGCGCTCCCGGTCGTCGCTCGGCAGTCCCTCGACAAGGCCGAGCAGAGTGTCGGTGGCGTACGGCGCTCCTTGGCGGCCCATCGCCGAGACCACCACTACCGGCGCCCTGTCGAGTTCGAGCGCTTCGGTGACGCGCGAAGCGATGGCGTGCCGTCCGTCTTCGGTCGCGACCGAAGTGCCGCCGAACTTCATGACCACGATCGGGCGAGGGGTCACGCTACTCCCCCATCAACTTCTCGAGTCCGACCACCAGGCCACTTCGCGCGCCGACCTCTCTGCATGCGAGTACGACGCCGGGCATGAAGCTCGTGCGGTCGATGGAGTCGTGGCGGAGCGTGAGTGTCTGGCCCTGACCGCCGAAGATGACTTCCTGGTGCGCGACGAGGCCGGGAAGGCGCACAGAGTGCACCGTCACGCCGTCAACCGACGCGCCGCGCGCGCCTTCGAGGCCGTCCAACTCGGTCTCGCGTCCCGGAGCTGAGGGTGTCTCGGCACGGGCGGCAGCAATCATGCGCGCTGTGCGAATGGCAGTGCCGGAGGGCGCGTCGGCCTTCTGGTCGTGATGAAGTTCGATGACCTCGACATGGGGCATGAAGCGCGCGGCGCGCTCGGCAAACTGCATCATGAGCACGGCCCCGATAGCGAAGTTCGGTGCGTAGAACAGGCAGGTCCCCGGGTGCGTGCACTCCGATGCGTAGAGCGCGGCGAGCTGCTCCTCGGAGAGGCCGGTCGTTCCGACCACGCAGTCAACGCCGGCGGCCAGCGCGGTGCACAGGTTGCCCTGAACCACGGTCGGGTGCGTGAAGTCGACCATGACATCGGGACGGGTGTCGGCGATAGCGGCTGCAAGCGACGCGTGGCACTCGATGGTGCCCCCGGCGCCGTCGTCCAGGGCCTTACCCGCGGCTCCGGGGTCGACGCAGGCGACGACCTCCATCCCCTCAGCAGCGGTAACGGCGCGTACAACTTCAGAACCCACCCGGCCTGCGGCGCCGGACACGAGCACTCGGATCATCTTCGGGTGCCTCCTCGGCAATCAGTGTTGTGACAACAGCTTACTGAACGAGCGGCTGGAGCTGCTCCTTCGTGAACGGACCGATGACTGCGAGGACCTTCTCGCGCGAAAGCACGTCTCCGGATACGCGCATGATGTCGTCCATCGTCACCGCGTCGAATCGCTCCATGATCTCGTCCGCCGAGAGAATCTCGCCGCCGGTGATCTCGTTCTTGCCGAGGCGCGTCATGCGCATGCGCGTCGATTCCATGCCGAGGACGAGGTGCCCTTTCGCTGCCTGACGTACGCGGTCGAGCTCGTTGGGGTTCACGCCGCTCGAAGCGACGCGCTCCATCTCGGCCCGAATGAGGTTCAGGACCTCCTCGGCGTTGCTGGGCCGCGTCCCCGCGTAGACGACGAACTCACCCGTGTCCTGATAGAGCGCCGAGAACGAGTAGACGGAGTAGGCGAGCCCGCGCTTCTCGCGAATCTCCTGGAACAGCCGCGAACTCATTCCGCCGCCGAGCACGCCGTCGAGGATCGCCAGCGTGAAGCGGTCAGGGTGATGCGCGTTCATGGTGGCCACGCCGTAGCAGATGTGGGCCTGCTCGGTCTCCTTCTCGAACACGGCGAGCCTGGCTTCGTGCGCGGCTTCGGCCGTCGGGCGGACGGAGCGTGGGCCTCTCGGCAGGTCGGCGAGGAAGCGCTCGGCAAGCTTCACGATCTCGTCGTGATCGACGTTGCCCGCGGCAGCCACCACACAGTTGCCGGTGAGGTAGTGCTTCGTGCGGAAGGCGACCGACTGCTCGTGATCGAACTGCCCGACCGTCTCACGGCTTCCGAGGATCGGCAGTCCGATCGGATGCGTCGGCCACAGCGTGTGGCTGAAGATCTCGTGGATGCGGTCGTCGGGCGTGTCCTCCATGCGCGCGATCTCTTCGATCACGACCTCGCGCTCTGACTCGCACGCCTCGTTCTCAAGCGACGCCGAGACGACCATATCCGAGAGGATCTCGAACGCGGTTGGCAGGTGCTCGTCGACGAAGCGAGAGTAGTAGCAGGTGTACTCCTTCGAGGTGAAGGCGTTGAGCTCGGCGCCGAGTCGGTCGAACTGCTCGGAGATGTCCTTCGCCGAGCGAGTCGGTGTCCCCTTGAACATCATGTGCTCCATGAAATGGGACATACCGGCCTCGGCGGCGTTCTCGTCTCGGCTGCCGACGGAGAACCAGATGCCGAGCGCGACGGAGCGCACGGAGTCCATGGGCTCAGACATCACGGTGATCCCGCTGTCGAGCACGGTTTTTCGGTAGAACATCGGTCCCTCCCGGGGTCGATGGGAAGCAGGCTAGAGTGCGCTGCGCGTACGGTTCAGGGTACCCGAACCAGCGGAGATGAAGACGCGTGGCGCGAGGAGATGTGCTGCTACACGCGCCAAAGTGCGGCGAGGTATGCGGCTCCGGAGTTCAGCATCACGGTAGTGTCTCCCAGGGGCGACTGCGGCTCGATGTAGATGCGCCACAGGTGTGTGAGCCAGTAGACGTACGGGAGCGATGACAACGCGATGATGAACAGCGACAGTCCGAGCGCCGACACGGTCGGGATTGGTCGTTCTCGGCGGAGCCAGGCACCGACGATGGTGACTGCGGGAAGCACGTAGAAGACGACGGGCATCGTCCACGCGACGCCGAACTGCACGGGGTCGGCCGTCAGCGGCGTTTCGAGCCGGCCGAGAACGAGCGAGACGAACCACGGCTGCAGCAGCGCGACGGCTGCGCCGACACTGATCCCGAAGGCTGTCCGCGCACGCGGCGTCCAGTCTTCGGAGCGCGTGCGCGTCGCGGCGAGGATGCCTGCAAGGATGCACACCTGGAGGAAGGTCCAGGCGGGAACCAGTCCGGCAGCGAGGTCGAGATCATCGCTCAGAGACACCTGCGCCTTTACCAAGGGCAGAAGGAAGAAGAGAATTCCGAGACCAGCGATCCAGAAGAACGCGGTCCCGAGAGCGGCGCGTCGGTTGGCGTTCGATTGCCCGTTCTCGTTTGCCATGATTCCTCAGCTCGTCACCGTGAATCGCGCCGTCGACCCAGTATGCACCCTCGTGAGGCGCGGCAGAGAGCGTTGCGCTCAGATTCGCGTGGGCTCCTGCATGAACCACTCGATCTTCCCGCACCGGTCACACACGAGCAGGAAGGCGTCTCTGTTGGCCCAATCCAGGTTGAAGAAGGTGAGGCCGGGTGTGTTGAGCAGGGCGCTCCCCTCGTCGAACTTCTCTCCGCCGCAGTGTGAGCACTTCACCTGCACCCCGGCCACCTGGAAGCAGCCGGGCCCTGTCGGCTCGGACAGGCCTTGCTTGAATCCGTCGATGAAACCTGGCACGACTCGCTCCTTCGCTTTCGGCCAGGCGAATGGCCGCTGTCTACGATCCGAAACGCTGCACCGCCCGCGCGTGCGCCTTGATCGCCTCTTCCTCACGGCTCTTTGGCGACGCGGTCGTCACGAGCGAGTCCAGGAGACGCGAGGATGCAGCGGCCACATCTTCGACCGCCTGCTCGAAGGCCGCTTCGTTTGCTTTCGATGGGCTCGCGAAGCCACTGACCTTTCGCACGAATTGAAGCGAGGCGGCCCTGATCTCGTCTTCGCTCGCCGGCGGATCGAAGTTGTACAGAGTCTTGATGTTCCTGCACACGTCGTTCACCTCGCTTTCGGCCGTAGCGGGTGGCCGCCGGGCGGACGCTTGCCCGGCGGCCCCCTGAACTCGAAATGCGTGCTTAGTTGATCGAAAGAAGCTCGACCTCGAAGACCAAGGTGGCGTTCGGCGGGATGACGGGCGGGTAGCCGTTGGGCCCGTAGCCCATGTCCGGCGGGACGGTCAGCTTGCGCACGCCGCCGACCTTCATCCCCGCGACACCCTCATCCCAGCCGGAAATCACTTCACCGGCGCCGATCGTGAACGAGAACGGCTGCCCGGCGTCTTTCGATGAGTCGAACTTCTCACCGTTGGTCAGCCAGCCTGTGTAGTCGACCGAGACTGTGTCGCCGTCTTTCGCTGCAGGGCCCGTGCCCTCCTCGATGTCTTCGATCTTGAGCTCGGTGACATCCTCGGTGGTGCCTTCAGGAGCTGCCGCGGGCGTCTCCTCGACCGGGGGCGCTACCTGTTCTGTCGGTTCGGTCTGCGGCGCCTCTGGCGTCGCTTCCTGCTGAGCGCAGCCCGTGGCCAGGGCGCCGGCCAAGGCTACAACTCCGATCAACATCAACAGGGATACTCTCTTCAACATTCAACCTCCTGAGCGAGCGATTGATCGACCGGCTCGGCGTGCTTTCGCGATTCGCCGCCAGCCTAAACACCGTGTCTGAGACAGACTACCCAGTACGCGGCGCCCATAGATAGACCAGTTGTAGCGGAACTGGGGATTTTCGAACCGCTAGAGATAGTGCGCGCGCAGGTCACCCTGCTCAAGAGCTTCCTCATCGCTGTCCTACCACAGGACGATCCTTGGCGGCCGCACCTCGGCCATTGAGGCCCGCCACGTGCGGTCGATGTACTGGTGCGTGTAGATCTGTTCAACCACGTGATAGAGGTAGGCGCCTCTGGAGGTGAGCGTGTAGCCGTCGACGGCGTCGGCGACAATGCCCAAGCGCCGACCGAGATTCAGCCAGAGGCCGAAATCACGCTCCAGTTCCTCGCCGAATAGCTGCCGGAAGCGGTCGGGACGTATATCCATGTTGTAGCAGGACCAGAAGAGCCAGTAGGCCTCTCTCGAGCGAGGGCTGAAGCGAAGCGTGTAGGCCGTTGCCGGATGGCCTTTCGAGATCGCGTCGATGTAGCCGTCAACACTGAAGGTGTTGAGCTTGAACTGGTCGCGCAGCAGGGTGGTTGCCGACGCCCCGAACCCTATGAAGTTGTCCCGAGTGATCGAAGAGTAGGCAGGCGTTCCCCGGCGCCTGAAAGTCCATACGCTTCCCCGTTCGAAGCCGTTGTCCTCGGCAGCCCGCAGCAGGACCGACATCAGTGCCTTCTTGCGGCTCTCGGGTGCCGGCTCGACCTTGTTGTGAGCGTACGAGAAGTCGATGAAGGGGTAGGTCGAGACCTGGGTTGCGCCCAGCTGCACCGCGCGCGCGAAGTCGCGTCGCAGATCGTCGTCCGACTGCCCCGGAATACCGAAGATGAGGTCCACGTCCACTGCCGAGAAACCCGAACCGGCGAGCAGTCGCAACGCGCGCTCGCTGTCGGACGCATCGGCAGGCCTGCCCAGAGTCTTCAGCGACCGCTCGGAAAACGATTGGACTCCGAGGCTTGCCATGGTGACGCCGGAATCAATCAGGGCGCTGACGGCTTCAGAACCGACATCGCGAGGATGAAGCTCCACCCCGATGCCGCCGTCCACGGTCGCCCTTGCCTTGATGGCCGCAATGACTCGACCCAAACCATCGCCCGCAAGAGCGGGGCTCCCCCCACCGAAGTAGACGCTGCTCAAGTGCGTCTCGCCGTGGTCGAGCGATGCATCAATCTCTTGGATGACCGCATCGACGTACGGCGACATCAGCGAGCCGTCACCGAGGCGCACCTTGTAGTAGGGGCAGAACGGGCACAAGGACACACAGAACGGGATATGCACGTACGCGCCGAGATTCGGCACGTCGAGGTCTAGGTGCCCTGAGTGGCCCGAGGACTCAAAGACGAAAGGCTTCAGGGTGCCGGCGAGAGCAGCCCGCAGTACCGTTGTGAGCACTAAGGCTCCTTGTCTGCATCGGCACCTCCAGCGATCAGATGAAGCCGATCTCCTCCGTGGCCGCTGATATCACGAAGCAACGCTCCGTGTTTGACTCCGGGTCTGCCGGCACCACGAAGAATCCGGGTCGTCCCGGCTGATACCCCGAGGTAGTCCCGATCATTACCTCGCCGTCTTTGAAGACGACGCGTATGGCACGACCGACGGGGGGCCCGGCGAACTCCTTGCGTTCGTGATACTCAGGATTGCCCTCAAGGTCCTTCACGAAGAAGAGGGCCTTGAGTTCCTTCGTGCTGATTTCCACAGGACCAGTTCCGACCGGAGCCACCGACTCTGAGACATGAAACACGTCCTTGTTCGGGAAGAAGTCGGCCGTCATGCCTTTGACCATGCGCCCGTCCGCGAACCGTGCCACGACCTTGTTCACTGGTCCTCCACTCGTGCTTCGAGCGAACGTGTCTTGGAAACTTGCCGCAAACCAATCACTGCGATTCTACGTTGCATGGTTGCTGCTGTACCAGCGAAGTTGGTAGTCATCCCGGAGCGGCGACTTCATTGCTGCCCGGTCGGACCGATCCCCGCTTGGAGCCCGGGCACGTACCGCGCCGTCAGCTCCATCACTCTCCGGATGTTGTCGGCATCCGAGGCATAGCGCCCTGCGTTCACCTGCTTGCGCTTCTCGTCGAAGTACCCGCCGCTGATATGCGCGACCTCTGGAGCCAGAGACAGCCACGCGTACACCTCGGCCATCTGGGCCGGCGAGATGGAGAAGCGGCTCTTGATGCTGTAGAGACGTTTCTGGAAGTCCGAGAGGTCTGGGTAGCGCGCCACGTCGATCTTGACGTTCGTGACACGGATGCAGTTGGCCGTCATGGGAGTGCCGCGGAACTGCTCGGCGAGCCAGTAGGTGAACATGACCTGCGCCAGTTTGGCCTGGTAGTAGGCCTTGTCGACCCGGAAGCCGCCCCGTCGAAACTCGGGGTCTTCGAGATCGACCTGCAAGAAGGGGTGCAGGATCAGTCCTTGTGAGGACACCGTGATCACCCTCCCCTGCTCGGAGCGCGAGAGCTCGCCTGCAAGCTGTTGAGTGAGAAGCACGGGTCCGACATGATTGGTCGCCCAGACAGTCTCGATACCGTCTGCCGAGTAGACCGGCTCTTTTCGGCTGATATCGAAATCCGCGGCGTTGTGCACCAGCGCATCCAGGCGGCCGTGTCCGCCCTCTCGGAACGCCTGACAACCATCGAGGATTGACTGTCGCGACGACAAGTCCATGACGACCAAAGAGACCGCATCGCTCGAACTCTGTGCCCGTATCTCCGCAACAGCTGCCTCGCCACGCTCCTCGCTTCGCGTCGCGATGATGACTTCTGCGCCCTGTGCGGCAAGTTGGGTGGCCGCAGCCTTTCCGATTCCGGCGTTGCCGCCGGTGATGAGACACGTATGTAGCGTCATTGGTCCCCTGTCTGGTTCACGGATGCCGAACACCGCTGTGCACTCCACCTGCGAAGATGCCGTGCCGAGAGCTCACGAATCGATCTTCGAGGACGTTACTCATTCGGGTCATTCACGGCGCCGAGGAACAACATCGCCCCGCTGGCTTCATCCACAATCGCGAACAGGTATGGACGGTCGCAGACGATTCGCTTCGGCTCCGTAGGAGCT
>DATHUB010000057.1:0-1612 GCA_035462695.1 Coriobacteriia bacterium
CAGGCGCGTTGAGCGAGTTGCCGTCGGTCGCCTTGGGCAACTACACCAACCCCGGTCAGCTCGATTCGGGTGACGTCGACGGTGACTCGGAGCCGGAGATCGTCGTCGCCGAGGGAGGACAGTTCAACTACGGACGGGCTGCGGCCGTTGTCGTGCTTCAGCCTAACAACGACGGGACGGATATCGTTCAGTCGCAGCTGTACTCTCAGGGCTCGGTCGAGTCGGCGAGTCTCTCGGCAGGGTCCGCATGGGCAGTCGTTGCGCAGCTGGGCGACGTCGGGGTCTCAGGCCACCAGGTAGATGCCGTCGCCGACACGCACGTTTCCACCGAGACGGCCGACTTCGCCCGTCATGTGGCGTGCGACGACTGCCACAACGTCCATGAGGCCACCTCCACGGTCGCAGCCGCTCCCGCGGCATATGGTTCGATCAAGGGAACCTGGGGCGTCTCGGTCGACAATGCCCCCGTTGGCGAGATCACCTACACCCGGCTCCCGGGCGTCGAGAACGAGTACGAGCTCTGCTTCAAGTGCCATGGAGAGTGGGCGACGTCCGGGGAGTCTCGTGACATCGCCTCCGAGTTCGACACGCGGAAGGCATCGGTCCACGCCGTGGAGGCGTCGTCCACGGCCAGCGAAGCTACGCCGGACTCTTTCGTCGCAAGCGACACGTCTTGGTCGAACGACTCGATCCTCTACTGCGCCGACTGCCACGGGACGTCGAACTCGACCGGTGCGCAGGGCCCCCATACGTCGCCGGATGCGCCGTTGCTGCTCAAGCCGTACCTCTCCACCAGCTCTACTGATGAATCCGGCCTGTGCTACAGCTGCCACAAGTACGGCGTCTACTACACCGGCGGACTGGACGGCTTGGCATCCTCAACGAGCCGCTTCTACGATTCGAACGCAGCGACTCCCGCGCTCCACAGCCGGCACACGAAGGACCTGAAGCTCAGCTGCGCGGCGTGCCACACCTCGCACGGCTCGTCCAAGGAGCACCTCATCCGCACGGACGTCGGCTACACCCATTCCGGGGACGGCGGATCGTGCGAGAGCGGCTGCCACAACGGCGACAGCCTGTCGTACTCGCGTCCCTAAGGGACGATGAACACCTTGTTGCCGACGTCCACACGCTCGTAGAGGTCCTCGATGTCGCTGCGGTACATCCGCATGCATCCGTGGCTGGCGGCAGTTCCCACAGACGCGATGTTCTCGGTGCCGTGGAAGCGGATACCCGGGGCATCGATGTTGAGCGCTCTGGTTCCGAGCGGGTTGCCCGGTCCCGGAGGAATCGAGGCAGGCATGTCCTTGCCCCAGTCACTGCCCGGGTTCACCCAGGTCGGCAGGTAGCGCTTTAAGACGATCTCGTACTTGCCGGTGGGAGTCGGGTAACCAGGCGTACCGACCGCGCACGGGTAGGTCTTCTCGAGCTCGCCATTCACAAACAGCCGGATACGCCTCTCCGAGAGGTCCACGAGTAGGGTCTTCTCGAAGCGCTTCTCGGTGACCGTGGGCTTGATCTTCTTCACCGGCACGCGGACGGCGCGATTCGCCTCGCTCAGCGCCTGCTCCTTCGAGAAGACTTTGGCCAGGGCCGCCGTGCCCTTCTTCAC
>DATHUB010000058.1:0-3842 GCA_035462695.1 Coriobacteriia bacterium
GCGTTGCTCGCGGCTACCGCCGGCGGTGCGGCGGCCCTTCGGCGAACGGACGTGGGAAGTCTCGCCATCGGCAGCTCGGCGGACTTTGCCGTGCTCAACGCGCCGTCCCATATCCACCTGGCATATCGCCCGGGGACGGCCCTCGCCGAGCAGACGTGGATCTCGGGCACGCGCGTCGCGTAGGTCCAGCACACGCGTCACCCGCGAGCCACGGCCTTCGAGCCGCGCCGCCAAAAGGGAGAAGACCGAGTCCCTGAACGGGTCCTCGGCCTTCTCGGCAGTGCTTCTGGCGGAGAGCCAGGGATTCGAACCCTGGGTACGGTTTAAAGCCGCACACACGATTTCCAGTCGTGCACCTTCAGCCTCTCGGTCAGCTCTCCATGCCCTTCTCACCACGGTCCGGCAACCTGGCGAAAAGCGCAACGGCGAGTATAGCGACCTCGCGCCAAGGGGGCAACGATACTGGCTCTGAACTGCGCTTCCTTCACTACACGCAGCGCTACAGCAACGCCCACACAGTCCTCGTGGGCTGACTATTCCACAGACTGGTCTGGCTTCGGCAGCGGCCGGATCGTGAGCCTGACCGCTGTGCCTTCCCCCTCTGTGCTCTCGATCTGGAGCATGCTCTCGGGACCGAAGTGCCCGCGCAGACGGTCTCGGATGTTGCGGAGCGCGATTCCGAGCCCCTTGCCCGCGCCCGGCTCAAGGACATGCGGAAGTCGCTCGGCCGGGATGCCCTCCCCGTCATCTCTGACCTCGAGGCACAACTCGTTGTCTCCGACGTAGGCCGATATCGTGACAGTGAGCGTCCCGCCGTCGCTTCGCATTCCGTGACCGACCGAGTTCTCCACCAGCGGCTGGATCATGAACGCCGGGATAGGCAGGCCGAGCGCGGCGTCCTCGATCTCATGTGCGATTTCGAGCCGGTCTCCGAATCGCGCTTTCTCGAGTTCGATGTACGTATCGACGAACTCAAGTTCGCGCTCGAGCGTGACGAGGTCCTCGGCCTGCTCGAGCGTTCGGCGGTAGAAGGTACCGAAGTTGCGCAGGAGCCGGCGCGCCTCGGACGGATCCGTCCGGATGAACGCCGCGATGGTGTTGATGGTGTTGAATAGGAAGTGCGGGTTGATCTGGGCCTGCAAGGCCTTGAGTTCCATCTGCGTGGCCAACTCCGTCTGGGCCTCGAGCTCCGACAGCTCCAGCTGGGTCGAGAGCAACCGCGCGAGTCCCTCGGCGGCAGCGAGCTGTGTCTCGTTCAGGAAGCGGTCGGAGGTGTAGTAGAACTTGAGCGTCCCCACTGCCTGGTCACGCATGTCGAGTGGGACGACGATGGCCGCGCGAAGGCGGCAGGTGGGCTCGGGGCAGCCGATCTCGCCTTTGTTGTGCAGGATGCGCGGCTCATCGTGGTCGAGCGACTCCTGCGTCGCCCGGGTGATTATCGGCCCGCCGACGTGGTGGTGCTCCTCGCCGATGCCTGCGAAGCCGAGGACGCTGTCCGTATCGGTAATCGCGACGGCCGCCGCCTCGGTCTGGCGAAGAACGATGCGGCAGACTTCTCCCGCCGTGAACTCGTCGAGCCCCTTGCGCAGGTAGCTGATCGACTCGTTCGCGATCTTGAGCATCCGGTCGGACTGCAAGGCCCGCACGTGGTCCGTGCGCGACATGATGCGCGTGTAGGCGCCAGCGAACGCCACCGCCACCAGGCCACCGACCGCGGCTGCGCCAAGGTAGTTCGAGAAGGCGTCCGTTAGCTCGGAAACGATGGCTATCGTGCCGAGCACGACCACGAAGGCGAGCATCAGAAGGTCGAGCCAGTTCTGACGGCGCACGGAGGGAAGAGCGCCGCCCAGGTCGCTCATCCTGTCTTCGATATCCAAGGGATCGGGCACCGCGACTCTCTCGCTCGGCGAAACGGTGCCAGTATCCTACACCGTGCTCTTCGCGTCTGGCGCCTCGTCCTCAGCAGGCTCGTGCTCGGGCACTGCGACGCCTTCCTCGACTACGAGAACTTCCGCGTCATGCGGGGCGGGTGAGCCTCCAGACGAGCCGAGGAACTCGACCGCCAGCAGCCAGACCGCCACTAGCACAGCGAGCCAAACGATTGTGGAGACCGTGCGAGGTGCGGGCAGCGCGACCAGCAGGGCCGCTGCAACGAGGAAGCCGATCGTCCGAAGTCCCGTCTTGTGTGCCCCTACCCAGCGCCCGAACTGACCGAGCTCGAGATGCGATGAGGCCGAGGAAAGACCACCGGTGAGACCCGAGCGCAAGGCGACGGCCCAGCGTGAAGGTCCTGCCACGATCGCCGCAAGAATGATGACGATGCCGAAGAAGGTCACGGCGCGGTCGGCGGTGACGAGGTCGCGGAACACGATGGTGTAGGCGGACTGCGCCGTCGACGCCGGGATGGAGGACAGGCTCTCTATCTGCCGCGCGACGGCGTACTGCCCCAGTTGGAGCGCCTGGAGCGGCAGGATTCCGAAGATGGTCACCGCGATGCCGAACCACAGGGCTACGCGCTGCTTGTTGACGGAGAGGGCGAAGGCGCCCGCAATGATGACGATCGCGAGGACCGGGATGAGATACGCGGCTGTCTGTATTGCGTCCAAGACAGGTCCGGCCATGGCCAGTGCGTCCGACTGGAAGATCACGATCTCCCTGCCCAAAGAGTCGGTGGGGATGCGGGCGACGAAGTCGAGGCCACGCTCCTCCAGCCCCGCTTTCACGCGATCGATCAGAAGCCCGGTATCGACCGTGAAGGTTCCACTTTCGATAGACAGGACGCCCTGGCGCCCCGTGATCGCGGTGAGAAGCGCCTTGTGGCTCCTCCGGTTGATCTCCTCCCACAGCTGCGCGAACTGCTCGGACTGGGTGATCTTCGTTGCCTGAGTCCTGATGGCCCCCTCAACAGACGATGCGAGCACCGGTGCGAACTGGTCGAGATTCAGGTCATCCGGCAGCAGGTTAGCGATACGCTGCTCGGCGTCCAGCCGTTCGATGATCGCGTTGGAGGCGGACTCGGCGAAGGCCGCCTGGATCGCCGGATCGTCGGCGAGCGGGGCAACCGTCTCAACCCAGTTCTCGGTATCGAACACCATGTTGCGCAGCCAGATGGCGGAGGGGGCAAGCGCAAGCACGAAGGCGCCGATGACGACGAGGACTATCGCCCAGTTCGTCCTGACTCTCGCCTTCTTCTCAGGCGACGCCGCGCCCGAGAGCTCGAGGTTCTCTGCTCTGAGCCGCTCGACCTCGCCTCTCAGAGCCTCGATCTCCGCTTGATTGAGCTCGGAGCCGCCCGATACTGACGCAGACATCGCGAACCTCCGTTAGACGAACGGTTAGTTTGGTACATTCATTCCCTAGATGCTGGAAAAGCACAAGGGGCCTGTGGGTCGTCACGCCGCCGTGAACTGCCCAATCTCGTTTTCCGGCCTCAACGTGTGTTCCCACACGGGTGCCATGGGCATACGGGGCGAAGCAGACCGTTTCTGGCCTACGGTCGGATGCCGGATTCAGCGACGTCCCCCCATTGCCGAGTTGGTGCGTGCGAACCGAAGAGTAGAGAGGCTTTCGTCATGCCGACTGGAAAACTGCTCGCCCTGTACGGAATCTGCACGCTGGCGTTCTTCGCCCTCGACTTCATCTGGCTGTCTACGGCTACGAGCCGCATCTATCAGCCGATGCTGGGCGACCTGCTGGCTCCAAAGCCTAATCTCGCCGTCGCCGCGGCGTTATACCTCGTCTACGTTGTAGGAATCGTGGCGCTCGCTGTCGTGCCGGGCATTCAGGAAGGCTCGCTCGTGGGTGCGCTCTGGCGCGGCGCGCTCTTCGGGCTTCTCGCCTAT
>DATHUB010000059.1:0-4203 GCA_035462695.1 Coriobacteriia bacterium
CCGAATGGTGCCGAGAAGCCATAGACTCTGAGCACAGTCTTACGGCGCCTAACTGTCGTCACTCCAGAGTGACTGCGAGTGTCCCATCGGTCCCATCGGAGTGGCAGCCTTCACACGGCTGGATAGCCAATCCCTCCGTGACTGGCACCCCTTGCGCGCTCCATTCACCCCAGTACCAGCCTTCGTCGACCTTCTTCATCGCCGCCACCTGAAAGAGCTCCCCGCCTTGATAGATGTCTTTCGCGACGATGCTGCCCACCGGCCACTCACCGGAACTGTCCGCAAGTGCGCGCTCGGCAGTCGGATTAAGGAATATCTGGACCTCTTCGCCATGGGGACCTCTTGCGGCCTGCTTCACCTCGTACCGGGGCGCGGGTTGCCACTCCGAGTACGATTCGTTGGTGATCTCTTCGAACAGGTTCAGTTCACCGGATTCCTGCGGCTCTTCGGAGGGCGGCTGTTGAGTTGTTTCGGCAGGCGGCGGCTGGGTCGGTTGAGTCTCGGGGTCTGAGGCACACCCCATCATCGCCGCAGCGAGCATGAGAGAAAGAGCGATTATCGTTGTGCGCACACTCGGGCTCATAGACGCTCCTCGGTCGTGGTTTCATGTCGTTGGTACCCGCAACCCAGGCGGTTCGCGTCACGCAGAGGCGATGAAGCCGCTGAGCGACCGGGGTCTGTGCGAATTTGCGAAGCCGGCCCGGTGCATGAGCGAGAACCGCGGCCGCGGAGAAGGGGATACGTGAACGCGAGCGGCTGGCTACTCACAATCGGGCTGATGGCGGGTTCCTTCTTGCCGATGGCCGGTGCACGATCTGATCGCGCGAAGCAGACCCTATTGGCGGCGGGAATCGTGGTCGCGCTCATCATCGGGTCACTAGCCATCTGGACCTCGGCCGAGCCTTCGGGCACGTTCTTCCCCTCAGGTGCCGGATGGGCGTTCCTTCTAGTCGCGATACCACTTGGACTGGGCGTCTCCGCCGCAGGACTGGCTCTGGTTATCACGAAACGATCGTGCCTTGGCAGAAACGGTCGCGTTATGCTCGCCATGCTCGCCTTCTGCGTGCCGCCGGCGGTTCTCGTCTGGCAGCTCCGCCCGTGGGGATAAGTTCCAAGCACGTGCAAGGTGACGAATGGGGCGGTAATGAAAGCCATCGTTCAGAACGCGTACGGCTCGCCCGATGTCCTGGCGCTTGAGGAGATCGATAGGCCCGCGGCCGGGGACGAGGATGTGCTGGTCCGGGTGCACTGTGCGGCTCTGCATGCGGGCGACTACTTCGTCTTGACTGGCAAGCCGTATCTGGCGCGCCTCTCAGTGGGATGGCCCAGACCGAAGGATTACATCCCCGGGTTCGACCTGGCTGGAACCGTGGAAGCCGTCGGCGGGAGAGTGACGCGTCTCAAGCCGGGTGACGAAGTGTTCGCGGGCTGCGGTCGGGCGTGCGCCGAGTACGCATGTGCGGCAGAGAACCAGTTTGCGCTCAAGCCACGCAACCTCACGTTCGAGCAAGCCGCGGCCGTACCCACATCCGGACTTGCCGCCCTCCAAGGCCTTCGGGATGCCGGCAACGTGCGGCCGGGGCAGAAGGTCCTGATCAATGGCGCCTCCGGAGGCGTGGGAACCTTTGCCGTGCAGATTGCGAAGGCTCTCGGCGCCGAAGTGACGGGCGTCTGCAGCTCGAGGAATGTGACTATGGTCCGGTCGATCGGTGCGGACCTTGTCATCGACTACACGCAGGAGGACTTCACCAAGAGCGGGCGGCGCTACGACCTCATCCTCGACAACGTTGGCAACCGCACGTTCAGCGAATACAAACGCGTGCTCACCCCAGATGGGATCATCCTGCCAAACACCGGAAACGCTGGCATCGGCTACGTCATCAAGGCCGCGCTGAGATCGACCTTCGCACGCCAACAGGGTCGTCCCTTCCTCTCAACGCCGAACCTCGACGATCTCATCGTTCTCAAAGAGTTCATAGAATCCGGAAAGCTGACGCCCGTCATCGACAGAACCTACCAGCTGACAGAGACCCCAGAGGCGCTCGAATACCTCGGAACGGGACACGCCCAGGGCAAGGTCGTCATCACTGTTGTGAGGTGAGAACGGGGGAGCCCGCGACGCACGAGCGCACCACAGCTCTTGCCGAGACGCACCTAGCGATGCCCCATTTCGTCCGCGCGTCTCAATCGCTATCATCCATGGTCGACCTAAGCCCGACTTGATGCTCTCACTCACAACAGCAGGAATGCGGTGCACCTTGAGCGATACACCCGCTTGTCCGAAATGCGAATCCACCTACGTCTATCCCGACGGCAACCTGCACGTATGCCCCGAGTGCGGGCATGAATGGCCGATCGGCTCGGCGGCGGACAGCGACAACGGGGACTCAGTCGTCCGTGACGTCAATGGCAACGTGCTGAGCGATGGCGATACGGTCACCGTCATCAAGGACCTGAAGGTCAAAGGGACCTCCTCGGTTGTGAAGGTCGGAACGAAGGTTAGGAACATCCGGCTCGTGGACGGCGACCACGACATCGACTGCAAGATCGATGGGATCGGCGCCATGTCGCTCAAATCGGAGTTCGTCAAGAAGGCGTGACCGAACGAGTTGTGGGGGGGCACGATGGACGGCGCTGAAGCAATCAGTCACTGGCTGGACTCCTACCGCGCTGCCTGGTCGTCCGATGACCCCGACGCTGTGGGGATCTTGTTCACGGCCGACGCCCGGTACTACACCACTCCATTCGCCACGCCGCACGTCGGTCGGGACAGGATTGTGAAGTGGTGGATTGGGCAGGGAGAGTCCGCGATGGACTGGACCTTCGATGCCGAGGTGGTCGCGAGCACCGGGCGTCGTCACGTCATCAAGGGCACGACAAGATATGCAAACGGACTCACTACGCCCGGCGCTGCAGAGACCTTCCACAACATCTGGATCGTGACGCTCGAAGAGAGCGGCGAGGCAAGCGAGTTCGTCGAGTATTGGATGGTGGAGGAGTAGCACGCGGGTACAGCCGCTAGTGGCGGCCGCTCGAAGAATTGGGACACCAGATGCCACATGGGTACGTGATCGGCCTTGCGGCCCCCGATCAGATCGCGCAGCTTCCTGCGGTTGAGCGACGTGCGGCTGCCCGGTTCGACGATGCACTGGCTGTTCGGATGGTCGAAAGCGTCCTGCCCCTCGAGGTCTTGGCCGAGGCGCAGCACTCCGATCGCCTCTGGGTCGCCGCTCTGCCTGACAAACGGGCCGTGGGCTTCGCGTTGGTCGAGCTCGCGGGCACGCGCGTTCACCTGGCCGAGCTGGACGTTCTGCCGGAGTACGGGAGGCAGGGCGTCGGCGCCGGCCTCTTGAGAACGGTCGAAGCGTGGGCCTCGAGTGCGGGTTACGAAGCCATCACGCTCACGACCTACCGCGACGTGCCCTGGAATGCGCCCTTCTACACCAAGCTCGGGTTCACCGAGCTCGAGCACGATATGCTCGATGAGCGGCTGCTCTCCGTGTTGGAACACGAAGCGGCCCTCGGGCTCGAGCCTCCTGCGCGGATTGTCATGATCAAGCGCCTCGCTGCCGCCTAAGGCTTCACCGATTCCCGTAGTTGTCCCTCCGTCACGAAGGGGATGCCTCTTGGATGCCTCAGCTGCCGCTGGCGAGTAGTTCCGACACCGTCACGAAGCGGTAACCCTGACCGCGCAGTTGGTCGATCATCTGTGGCAGCGCCACCCGAGATGGCGCGCGGGAGTCGTACATCAGGTGCATCAAGACGATCGAGCCGGGACGCACTTCCCGCGACACTTCGCGGACCATTCCTTCGGCACTCGCCGAGAACTCGCCCGAATCGGGCTCCAAGTCCCAGGTGACTGTTGTCCGGTCCTGATTGGCCAGATACAGCGGGGTTGTCAGCAGTCGCTTACACCCTGGTGGCCGAAACGTTGTCTGGTTCTGATAACCAGCGGCTTCGAAGATGGCGTCAGTGCGCTCGATCTCGCTCGCCAGCTGGCTCGATGAGAGAAAGATCATCCTTCTGTGGGAGTACGTGTGATTCCCTAGTTCGTGACCTGCCTCAATGATCGCCCGCAGCATCGCCGGGTTCTCCTCGCACTCTCGTCCAGTGAGATAGAAGGTGGCCGTGACTTCTTGGGCCCTCAAAAGGTCCAGGACCTCATCGGTGTACTCGGCGGTTGGGCCGTCGTCGAAGGTGAGT
>DATHUB010000060.1:0-1850 GCA_035462695.1 Coriobacteriia bacterium
AGCCGAGAACGTCGCCAATCACATCCGGCGCTCGCCTGACGGTCCGCTCGAAGAGGTCTTTGGGACGTTCGACATCACTCTCGCCCAGCTGCACGGCTCACCTCACTTGGTGGTGACAGCCGTGGAAACGACCGAGTCGGCGCTGCTGGCCCAAGATTACAAGCGGCTGCATGAAGATGAGACGCGCCGGCTTACGTTCGCGGAGACGATGGACCGAGTGAACACGGTCATTCATTCGTCGCTGGACTACGACGAGGTCATGCAACGCTCCCTCGAAGAAGCGACAAAGGCCCTTGGGGCGAGAGCCGGGTCAGTGATCCTAGGTTCAGAGTGCGAATCCGAGGCCCGTTACATCTTTGGCATTCCGCACGCGCTCTTGGGACGGCGCTTCTCGGCGGACGTCTTCCCGTTCAGCACCTTGATGGAGGAAAAGAAGGTTCCTATTCCCGTCGGCGCAGAGGACATGGGCCATCTGATGAATCCCCTCCTTGCGCGTGCGTTCAGGGTGCGCTCGCTCCTCGCCATTCCGCTGGTGCTGCGCGGACGCCTGGTCGGGGGGATCGGGCTGATCTATGGCCGCCCGCATGAGTTCACGACGGCGGAGCTGAACTTCGCCAAGACCTTCGGCGCGTCGGTCTCACTTGCACTCGAGAACGCCCAACTTTACCGGCGGCAGGAGCACGTCGCCGACACCCTTCAGGCGGCGCTGCTGGTCCTGCCCGAACGGATTCCGGGAGTGCTGTTCGCCACCGCCTACAACTCGGCCTCGACAGCGTCGAAGGTCGGTGGCGACTTCTTCGACCTGTTCGAGCTCGAGCACAATCGTGTTGCGTTCACCGTGGGCGACATCTCCGGCAAGGGTCTTGATGCGGCGGTGCTTACATCTTTGGTCAAGCACGCTGTGCGCACGAGAGCGATGGAGGCGCGTACGTCACCGGCCGCTGTGATGAAGGTAGTGAACAAGGTGCTACTGGAGGGCTCCGGCCCAGAGGCTTTTGCGACGGTGTTCTTCGGCATTCTCGACTGTGACAACGGCGTGCTCGTCTACTGCAATGCAGGCCACACGACCGCCGCTCTTGCGAGGAGCGGTGGCGCGGTTGAGAAGCTGGGGTCGAACTCCCAGCTCGTGGGTGCTCTCGAACAGGCTTCGTTCGCGAATGACGAAACCACGCTCGAGCGGGACGACACGCTACTCCTATACACCGATGGCCTGACGGAAGCTCGGGCGGGAAAGGAGTTCTTCGGCGAGGAGAGGCTGATGCGCCTCGTTCACCTGGTCGGCGCGGAGGAGCCGGAGGTGTTGGTGGGAGCGGTGCTCGATGCCGTTCTCGAGTTCTCAGGCGGCGAGCTTACCGATGACGTTGCGATCCTGGCCCTGCAACTCGAGTAGGTCGTGCGTAGCTTCGCGCGCCGGTCTCGCGCTCCTCTCGGCTACAATGACCCCGCACACGCTCGCCGCGCTCTAGCGCCTGTTGCCTCCGGAGGCTTCGCCCCATGATCCCTCGCTACTCCCGTGCTGAGATGTCCCGAATCTGGGAGCTCGAGAACAAGTTCGAGATCTGGAAAGAGATCGAGGTCCTCGCATGCGAGGCGCAAGCCGACCTTGGTGTCGTCCCGCGCGCCGACGCCGGCCTCATCCGGGAGCGTGCGCGCTTCGAGGTCGACCGCATCGACGAGATCGAGCGCGAGACCAACCACGACGTCATCGCCTTCCTCACCAACATGGCCGAGCACATCGGCGAGCCGAGCAAGTGGGTCCACTACGGCATGACCAGCTCTGACCTCGGCGACACGGCACTCTGCCTGCAGATGACGCAAGCCATCGACATCCTCATCGCCGACGTCCGCCG
>DATHUB010000061.1:0-5048 GCA_035462695.1 Coriobacteriia bacterium
CTGCCAAGGTCGTTGCCGAGACCGCGCTCTCCGCTGACCAGTACATGCAGGCGATGCCTGAGTACGGTCCGGAGCGAATGGGTGCGCCGATCAAGGCGTTCACGCGCATCAGCAACGAGCCGATCGAGATTCACAACAACATCGAGCATCCGGACGTCGTCATCGTCCTCGACGAGTCACTCATCGACGTGGTCGATGTCGCCGAGGGTATCGCGGACGATGGGGTCATCATCATCAACACCTGCTCGCCGGCGGCCGCAGTCAAGGCCGCGCTGGGCGTAGGCGAGGGCGTGAAGGTGGCGTGTGTCGACGCCTCTGGTATCGCGCTGGACACCATCAAGCGCGACATCCCCAACACGCCGATCGTGGGCGCGCTCATCGCCGTCACGAGTGTTATCGACGGCGAGGTCTTCAAGGGGCTGCTGGCCAAGAACCTGGCCAAGAAGTTCGGCCAAGACATGATCGACGCCAACTTCACGGCAGTCGACAGAGCTTCTCGGGAGGTGACAGTAGCGTGAGCTGGGATATCTCAGATATCGACAAGTGGAAAGCGGAGCAGTTCCCCCGTGGCGCGGTCATTCCCGAGTCGGGCAACTCGCAGGACTACAACGTGGGTGGCTGGCGCAGCGAGCGCCCGTACCGAGACCCCGAGGTCTGCATCCAGTGTCTCTTGTGCTGGATCTTCTGTCCCGACTCGTCGGTCCTCGTCGAGGGCGACCAGATGGTCGGTTTCGACTACGACCACTGCAAGGGCTGCGGCATCTGCGCCAACGAATGTCCGAGCAACCCGAAGTTCGGTGGCCGCAAGGCTATCGAGATGGTGCCCGAGGGCTGCGAGCTTCCTGGCGCGTCCGCCAGCGACTCGGAGGTGAAGTAGACGATGGTTGAGCAGAAGACCATTGCCGCCACCGGCAATACCCTGGTCGCCGAGGCAATCCGCCAGTGCTCCCCGGACGTGATACCTGCGTACCCGATCACCCCCCAGACCACCGTCGTCGAGGAACTCGCGAAGTGCGTCGCCAACGGTCGGATGCACGCCGAGTACGTGAACGTCGAGTCTGAGCACTCGGCGATGTCATCGGCGGTGGGAGCGTCCGCTGCCGGCGCACGAGTCGCGACCGCCACCTCCTCTCAGGGCCTCGCTCTGATGTGGGAAGTGCTTCACATCGCGGCGGGGATGCGCCTGCCGATCGTCATGTTCAACGCGAACCGTGCGCTCTCGGCACCCATCAACATCCACTGCGACCACAGCGATGTCATGGGCGCGCGTGACACCGGCTGGGTGATCATGTTCGCCGAGACGGCGCAGGAGGCCTACGACAACACGATCATGGCTTTCCGAATCGCCGAGCACCCCGACGTACTCCTGCCCGTCATGTCGACGGCGGACGGCTTCATCACCACGCACTCGATCGACCGCGCAGAGATCATGGACGATGCTTCGGTCACGGAGTTCGTCGGCGAGTACGAGCCGACATACGACCTCCTGAACTTCGACAAGCCCGTCAGCCACGGCAACTTCGCGGGCCTCGGCGGTCCGTACTTCGAGTTCAAGAAGCAGCAGCGCTCGGCCATCGATGCGTCCATGCCGGTGATCAAGGCCGTCGGTGCTGAGTTCAGCGAGCTTTCCGGCCGCCCGTTCGACGTCGTCGAGGGCTGGGGCATGGAGGACGCCGAAGTCGCGATCGTCGTCATCGGCTCGACCGCCGGCAACGCTCGCCACGTGGCTCGGCAGATGCGTAAGAACGGCGTGAAGGCCGGCGTGCTCAAGGTGCGCGTCTTCAGGCCGTTCCCCGCCGAGGAGATCCGCCAGGCGCTCTCCGGCGTGAAGGCGATCGCCGTCCTCGATCGATCCGAGAGCTTCGGCGCCGAGGGCGCCCCTCTGTTCCTGGAGGTTCGAAGCGCTCTCTACGATCTGGATCGCCGCATCCCGATGGTCAACTACATCTATGGCCTCGGAGGTTCCGACGTGAGGATCGAGCTTATCGAGCGCGTCTTCAACGACCTGACCGATCTAGCCTCAGGTGCTGTGCAGCCATTCGGCATGCAGTACCTCGGCACTCGATAGGAGGGCTGAGAATTGGCAACCCTCAAAGAGCTCACCGCATCACCCGAGAAGCTGGCTGGCGGGCATCGTCTCTGCGCCGGCTGCGGGGCATCAATCGCCGTTCGTCAGATCCTGCTGGCCGCCGGCGAGTCGCCCGTCGTGGCGAGCTGCGCCACCGGATGCCTCGAGGTCTCGACGACCATCTACCCGTACTCGTCCTGGCGCGTGCCGTTCATCCACAACGCCTTCGAGAACTCAGCGGCGACGATGTCGGGCGTCGAGTCGGCCTTCAAAGGCCTGCAGCGCGCCGGCAAGATACCCGCCGACAAGAAGGTGAAGTTCGTCGCCTTCGGCGGTGACGGCGGAACCTACGACATCGGTCTCCAGTCGCTCTCCGGGGCGATGGAGCGCGGTCACGACATGGTCTACGTCTGCTACGACAACGGCGCGTACATGAACACCGGAATCCAGCGTTCATCGGCGACCCCGATGGGCGCATGGGCGACGACGTCCGAGGTCGGCTCGGTGCAGCAAGGCAAGATCCAGCGCCGCAAGGACCTGACATCGATCATCGCCGACCACGGCGTGCCTTACGCCGCCCAGGCGTCGGTCAGCCACTGGCGCGACCTCACCACGAAGGCCGAGAAGGCCTTCGCCGTCGATGGCCCGGCATTCCTCAACGTGCTGTCGCCGTGTCCACGCGGCTGGCGCAGCCTTCCGGGCAAGTCGATCGAGATCGCCAAGGCCGGCGTTCAGACCGGCTTCTGGCCCCTGTTCGAGATCGAGAACGGCGTGTGGCGTCAGACAGTGAAGGTCGCCAACAAGAAGCCGGTTGAGGAGTTTCTAAAGCCGCAGGGCCGCTTCAAGCACCTGTTCAAGCCCGAGAACGCTGAGCTGCTGGCTACCGTGCAGATGGAAGTGGACCGGTACTTGGCCTACATCGAGAAGCGCTGCGCCGAGTAGCAACTGAAGTTGTTCGCTCTCCGAGGGGTCCCCGGGCAGCAAGCCGGGGGCCCCTCGAGCGTAACGGCACATCGACGCCGCGCGAGCGGCTGTGGCGCGGGTAGGAGTCAGCATCTACACTGGGCGAAACCTTAACGAACACGGCGCGCTCGTTTGCCCACGTGGCGAAGCGCCTTGCGAGGGGCACTAATGGCACTGGTCGTAACCAAGTTCGGCGGAACGTCCGTGGGTAGCACGGACCGCATTCGCGCGGTCGCCGACCGCCTCATCGCGCGCAAGCTGGCCGGTGACGACGTGGTCGCCGTTGTCTCGGCGATGGGGCACGTGACCGACGAGCTCGTGGAACTTGCCCGCGACATCTGCGACGAGCCTCCCGAGCGGGAGATGGACATGCTGCTCTCGACAGGAGAGCAGGTCTCGATCGCACTGCTCGCCATGGCGATTCATGCTCGCGGCTTCGACGCCGTCTCCTTCACGGGTCCCCAGGTCGGCATCGTGACCGACACGGTCCACTCGAAGGCGAAGATCACGGAGGTTCGCGGTGACCGCGTCAAAGAGGCGCTGGCTGAGGGGCTGATCGTGATCGTCGCGGGATTCCAGGGCGTCACTCCCGACGGGCAGATAACCACGCTCGGCCGCGGAGGCTCCGACACCACCGCGGTGGCGGTAGCCGCCGGAATCGACGCCGACGTCTGCGAGATCTACACGGATGTCGACGGCGTGTACACCGCGGATCCGCGCGTCGTGCCCGACGCGCGCAAGATCGACGCGATCTCGTACGAGGAGATGCTCGAGATGGCGTCGAGCGGAGCTGGCGTGCTGCAGATGCGCAGCGTCGAGTTCGCCCGCAATCACGGCGTGATCATTCACTGCCGTTCCTCGTTCTCTGACCTTCCCGGCACCATCGTCAAGGAGGCCGACGAATCCATGGAGCAGGCAATCATCTCTGGCGTCACCCACGACACGTCCGAAGCCAAGGTGACGATACGCGACGTTCCTGACACGCCCGGCGTCGCGGCAGCCGTCTTCGGGAAGCTCGCCGAGGCGAACGTCAACGTCGACATGATCATCCAGAACGTCTCTGAAGAGGGGACGACCGACATCTCGTTCACGACGCCGAAGGACGACCTCGGCCGCGCGAAGCGAGCCCTCGATGAAGTCGTTGCCGCGCTCGGCGCCCGCACCTGGCAGGTCGACGAGTCGGTCGCCAAGGTGTCGCTCGTGGGAGCCGGCATGCGCACGCATCCGGGCATCGCCGCCCGGATGTTCTCGACCTTGGCCGACGCCGGAGTGAACCTCGATCTCATCTCGACTTCTCCGATACGCATCTCCTGCGTGATATCCGCGGACCAGGTCGGCGTAGCCGTACGCGCACTCCACGAGGCGTTCCAGCTCGGCGCGGATGCTGTGACGGCAGAGGCAATGCCGAGTGGCCGAGAGGAGGCGTAGGTATGGCTTGGGACAAGCAGATGCCCGTCCGCCCTGTCGTTGCGGTTGCCGGCGTCACCGGTGCTGTCGGTCGCGAGATGCTGCTCACGCTGGAACAACGCGGCTTCCCGGCCTCGGAGGTGCGCGCACTCGCGTCGGCGCGCTCGGCAGGCAAGAAGGTGCCCTTCGCCGGGGGTGAGCTGACGGTCGAGGAAATGACTGAGGCGAGCTTCGAGGGCGTGGACATCGCGCTCTTCTCGGCGGGAGCGGGTGTCAGCAGGCAGTTCCGCGACGCCGTGGTCGCTGCGGGCTGCGTGATGATCGACAACTCATCGGCGTTTCGGATGGATGACGAAGTCCCACTCGTCGTTCCCGAAGTCAACGCCTCGGACGTCGAATGGCACTCTGGCATCATCGCCAACCCGAACTGCTCGACCATCCAGATGGTCGTGGCGCTGAAGCCGCTCCACGATATCGCGCCCATTAAGCGCGTCGTGGTCTCGACGTACCAAGCCGCAAGCGGTGCGGGTCAGGCGGCCATGGACGAGCTGTACGAGCAGAGCCGCGAGTTCCTCGACGGCGAAGATCTCACGGTCGACCAGTTCGCACA
>DATHUB010000062.1:0-5142 GCA_035462695.1 Coriobacteriia bacterium
CGAGGACAAAGCCAAGAAGCGCGTCGAGACCTTCTCGGGAGGCATGAAGCGACGGATCAACATCGCCGCAGGCGTCCTTCACCGCCCCAAGGTGCTGCTGATGGACGAGCCGACCGTGGGCATCGATCCTCAGAGCCGGAATCACATTCTCGGCACGGTGCGCGACCTCAACGCTGACGGCATGACGGTTCTCTATACGAGCCACTACATGGACGAAGTCGAGGCGCTTTGCGACCGCATCGCGATCGTGGACCACGGGAAAGTCATCGCCTCTGGAACGATTGAAGAACTCCGCTCCTTGGTGGGGGACGAGGACGTCGTCCGCGTCACTCTGGGCGTCGAAGGAGCCTTGACGGCTGACGCACACGCGCAGGGCGATAGTTCCGCGGAGGATCCAGACGGTGCGGGGGCTGGCGCGATCGGCGAGATGTCTCCCGAGATCGCGGCCTCCCTCTCCTCCGTCCGCGACCTCAAGGGCGTCTCGCGCGCCGACGCTATCGGAGCAACTCTCGAGATCATCGCACCGGACGCCGCGTCTGTTCTCGGCGGCATCATCGAATCGGTGACACGTACCGGCGCGTCTGTTCGCGCGGTCGAGGTAGTCGAGCCCGACCTGGAGAGCGTGTTCCTCCACCTGACCGGCCGCGGACTGCGGGACTGACCGCATGCGGATGCTGGCTATCGCCCTTAAGGACGTGAAGGTGTGGACCCGCGACGTCGCGGCGATGGGCGTACTTCTCGGCATGCCCATCATCCTGATCTTCATTCTCGGCTCGGCACTCGGCGGAGGTGCCACGAACGCGAGCATCCACGTCGCGGTCGTGAACCTGGACACGGGCAGAACGGCCGCCGTCCCGGGCGCACCGTCGTCGTCCAGCCAAGGAGACACAACGAACCTCGGCAACGAGCTCGTCGAGACGCTGCGCGAATCCAAGCGCGTGAACGACGCCTTCGATATCGAGTACGAGCAGGTAGGACTCGACACCCGACGTAGTGAAGTCGCGGACGGGCAGCTCGCGGCCGTACTTGTTGTTCCTGAGGACTTCACCGAAAAGGTGCAGACCGGAGAGCCCGCCGAGCTTGAGGTGATCTCGGATCCGGGAGCCGAGCTCACCGCCGGCATCTGGCAGGGCGTCGTGAGCTCCTTCGCAGCCGAGTACTCTGCCGCCTCCGTCAGCGTCCAAACGGTCATGGAGGGCGCCCGTCTGTACGAGCCCGACCGGCTGCTCGATGCCGATCGGGCAGCGTTTCTCCAGCAGGCGGCGATTTCCTCGTCAGCTCACGATGCGAAGGCCGCGGTGGCGGTTGTGGACAGCGAAGCGGACGTGGCGATGGAGATGACCGCCCTCGACTACTACGCTGTCTCCATGAGCGCCATGTTCCTGATGTTCGGAGCGATGTTCGGTGCGTTCTCGACGATCAAAGAGCGTCGGGAGCAGACGCTTTCTCGCCTTCTCTCAACGCCGAATGGGGCGAGCACCATAATCGCCGGAAAGATGCTCGGCATCTTCGTGCTCGGCATGCTGCAGTTCACGGTGCTGTTCTTGGCCACGCGGTTCATGTTCGGGGTCGAATGGGGTGCCAGCATTCTCGCGATCTTCCTGGTTGCAGCGGCAGAAGTCGCGGCAGTCACCGGCCTCGCAGTCCTCATCGCTGCTGTTGCCAAGACCGAGCGAGGCGCGGGGGGCCTTGGTCCGCTCGTGATTCAGATTCAAGCGCTGATCGGAGGCGCGTTCTTCGCGATTACCGTGCTTCCCCTGTGGCTGCAGCCTGTCAGGTACGCCTCTGTTGTCGGCTGGGCCCTCGAGGGCTGGCAGACGGTTCAAGTGCGCGGTGGCGGGGTGGCCGATGTGCTCGGACCTGTCGCTGCGCTGCTCGGTTTTGCAGCGGTCTTCTTCGTTCTAGGCTCCGCTTTGACAGGGGCGCGTCGATGAAGAAGGTCCTCGCCATTGCCCGTCTCAACCTGCTTGAGCTGATGAGAGACCGTACGGAGCTGGTCAGCGTCATCGTCCTGCCCCTGTTGCTCACGTGGGTCTTTGGCACAGCGTTCGGGTCGCAGGGGGTCGAGCGTCCGCTCGCTATACCGGTCGCGGACCTCGACTCTTCCGCGTACAGCAAGGCCATCGTTCAGGAGATCGCCGATGCCAAGTCGTTCGACGTCGAGTCGGCGACGGAGCCGAACGCTCGGCAGATGGTGCGTGACGGGGACTCCCCGATAGCGATCGTGATTCCCGAAGGCTTCGGCTCTCGGCTGGAGGCGGGACGGACGTCGACCATCGAGACGGTCAGGTACCCGGCGTCACAGAACGCTCAAGCTGCTGCACAGGTGGTCGAAGGCGCGGCCGCCAGGGTATCCGCGAATGTGGCGGCCGCGAACGTCGTGGTCGAGCAGTTCTCTCAGGGCGCGCCCGCCGGCAAGTTCGCCCGGGCTTACGCCACTGCTGACGCCCTGTGGGAGCCTCGACCGCCGGTCGCGGTCAAGCTGACGGTTGCGACGGCGAGCAGCAACAGGTCCGCGGAGCTCGAGGCGCCCGCGAACACGCAGTACTCGCTCGGCTTCACCGTCTTCTTCGTCTTCATGACAGCCCTCGGCTCCGCCGGAGGCGTTCTCGAGGACCGTGAACTCGGGACTCTGCGCAGGGTGCTTTCCGCCCCGGTCAGGCGTGCCGAGCTGCTCGGCGGCAAGGTGCTCGGCGTTGCCATTGTGTCCGCCTTTGAGGCGGCAATACTCGTCGGCTTCGGCACGCTCGTGTTCGGGGTGCCGTGGGGCACCGAGCCGCTTGCCGTCACCGCTGTGTTGCTTTCACTCGTCTTGGCAGCAACGGGGCTCGGCGTGATGGTCTCTGCGCTCGTGCGCACGAGAAGCCAGATGTCGGCCGTCGCGCCCATTCTCTCCACCGGGCTGGCCATGCTGGGTGGCTGCTACTGGCCGGTCGAGATCACGTCTCCGCTCATGCAGACGATTGCGAAGTTCACCCCGACCGGGTGGGCGATGGTTGGGCTGAAGGACGCGGTCGCCCGTGGAATGGGCGTCGAGGGCGTCTTGGTTCCGGTTGCCGTCCTGCTCAGCTTCTCGGCAATCACGCTCTTCATAGGTGTCACGCGGCTGCGGCTTGAGTGAGGGAACGCACCCGCGGAGGTAGGATAGATAAGACGGTCGGGGGCCGCTAAGGCCTGAAAGGGGGAGGTTCTGTGATGTACTCGAACCCGTACGACTACGGCAACGGGGATGCAGCGGGCGCGATTGCGGGTGCATTTGCATGCGCGGCGTTCATAACGCTGGTCATCGTCGTTCTCTATCTCTGGTTGTTCTACCGCATCTTCACCAAGGCGGGATACAGCGGCTGGTACACGCTGTTGAACCTCATCCCCTACGTGGGGTCGGTGATAGTCGTATTCATGCTCGCATTCGGGGACTGGCCGATCTTCCGCCAGCAGTCACCACCGAGCTACGGCGCGCCCGGCGGTTACCCGCCTGCCGGTGGCGGCTACGTGCCCCCGGTAGCGCCCGGCGGCTACTCGCAGCCGATGCCGCCGGCCCCGGCCGAGCCCGCACGGCCGCAGCCGATTCCGCCCGCGCCGAGCGAGCCCGCACCCCCCGAGCCGATGCCTCCTGCGTCCACTGAGGAGCCTCCCGGCCCGCCGGTGCCGCCTGCCTGATAGAACGCTTTCGTGTTACTTTCGGAGTGCCCGGGAGGTTCCCGGGCACTCCTGTTTCGCTGCGCTCGTCTGCGCCCTGACGCGAAAGACCTGTGGATGAACTCTGATTGGCGAAGCGAACCGAGAACCTGGCTGGCGATCGTCACCGCGCTGCTGCTCTGGGCATCGGCTTTCGCAGGCATTCGCGCCGGTCTTGAAGGTGGTTACGGCCCCGGAGAAGTGGCTCTTCTGCGCTTCGGTACTGCCTCCGTGGCGTTAGCCGGTTACGCACTCGTCACCAGGATGCGGCTCCCGGACCGCAGAGACCTCGCCGTCATCGCACTAGCCGGGTTTCTCGGCATTTCCGTCTATCACGTCGCGCTCAACTACGGAGAGCGCACCGTGACGAGCGGGGCCGCCGCCCTGCTCATTTCGTCGAGCCCCATCTTCACCTCGATGTTGTCGAGCCGCTTTCTCGGCGAGCGCATATCGGTGAAGGGCTGGGTCGGAGTTATCGTCTCCTTCTTCGGCGTCGCGCTCATTGCGTTTGGCGAGGGTGGAGGCGTCACCCTCAACACGGACGCCCTGCTCATCCTCATCGCGGCGGTCGCAACGTCGCTCTACTTCATCGTGAGCAAGCCACCCCTGCGCAGATACAGCGGCCTCGAGTTCACTTCGTACGCAATCTGGGCGGGAACGATTCCGATGCTCGTGTTCGCGCCGACCCTCGTCTCGCAGTTCGCGGATGCTCAGCCGTCGGCGACGCTCGCAATCATCTACCTCGGCATCTTCCCGGGGGCGATCGCCTACGTCTTGTGGTCCCACGCTCTGTCACGCATGCCGGCGAGTTCGCTCTCGACCTTTCTTTACGCCCAACCGGTGAACGCGGCGTTGATCGCATGGATCTGGCTCGGCGAGATACCCGCTCTCCTGACGATGATCGGCGGGGCCATCTCGATCGGCGGGGTCGTTCTCGTCAACACGAAGGGGAAGACGCGTGACTGAGTGGCGCATCGAACGAGTCGATGATTCCGATATCGCGACCATCGAGCAGGTCAGAGAGCTCTTCAAGGAGTACCACGAGTGGCTGGGAGAGGTCGTGTGCTCGGCCAGACTCGCCGAGGAGATCGCCAACCTGCCGGGTCCGTACGCGGCCCCCACCGGCCGCCTCTTCATCGCTCGAGACGCCAGCGGTGAACCCTCAGGATGCATTGGAGTACGGCCTCATGAGGGCGCACGGGCCGAGATCAAGCGGTTGTACGTCCGGTCCACCGCGCGTGGCAGTCGCTTGGGCAGCGCGCTCATCGCGACCGCGATCGCGGCGGCCCGAGACCTCGGCTATGCGGAGGCGCTCGTCACGACGCTCCCCGAGACTATGCCCGTCGCCGCAGGAATGTACGAGCGACTCGGCTTCTCAGAGGTCGCGACCTTCTTCGACCACAGCGGCGTCGGAGAGACGGTGCCCATGAAGTACCTGATGCTGTCTCTCTAGTCACCTATCGG
>DATHUB010000063.1:0-1545 GCA_035462695.1 Coriobacteriia bacterium
TGGTTGTTCTACGAGTTCAACCTCGACGACCGCATGCCCAAGAACCGCCTGCTGCGTGGCCTCGATGTCTTCGTGGCAGCGGCGTTGGCGGACCTCCATCAAGAGCTCGAGCCGCACTACAGCGACATCGGCCGCCCCTCGATCGATCCCGAGCTGATGCTGCGCATGCTCATCATCGGCTACTGCTACGGCATCCGCTCGGAGCGCCGGCTGTGCGAGGAAGTCGAGCTGCACCTCGCCTATCGCTGGTTCTGCAAGCTCGACCTGGAAGACGAGATCCCGCATCACTCGACGCTGTCGGCCAACCGGCTGGGCCGCTTCCGCGACAGCGACGTCTTGCGCCACATCTTCGAACGCATCGTACGCACGGCAATGGCCATGGGGCTCGTCAAGGGGGAAGGCTTCGCCGTCGATGCCAGCGTTCTCGAGGCCAACGCCAGCCGCTATCACGGCAAGCCGCCCGATGAACTCGACTGGAGCGACAAACAGCGCCAGCGGCGCGCCGTAGCCGAGTACCTCGCCGCACTAGCCGAGAGCGCCGAGCCCAATCCCGATCGCAAGGTGCCCAAGGTGATCTCGCCGTCCGATCCCGCTTCGGCCTGGACGGCGAAAGCCAACAAGCGGGTGCAGTTCGGCTACGGGCTCAACTACCTGATCGATATCGAGCACGCGGTGATCGTCGACGTCGAGGCGACGCCGGCGCGGACGTACGACGAGGTCGCGGCAACGAAGGCAATGATCGAGCGCACCGAAGCCTGCTTCGATCTGAAGCCGAAGCGCCTCGCTGCCGATACCGCCTACGGTACCGGTGCCTTCCTCGGCTGGCTGGTGAAGGAGAAAAGGATCACCCCGCACATCCCCGTGTGGGACAAGAGCCAGCGCGGCGACGGTACCTTCTCGCGGTCCGACTTCAGCTTCGACAAGGCGCACGACGTCTACACCTGTCCGGCCGGCAAAACGCTGACGACAGGCGGCACGATCACCAGCGATCATGCGCGCCTCTACCGCGCCAGAAAGCACGACTGCCAGGCTTGCGCACTCAAGTCGCGGTGCTGTCCTAACGAACCATCGAGGAAGATCCGGCGCGACGTGCATGAGGACGCTCGTGACGTCGCCAGGCGAAAGATGAAGACGAAGGCGTTCGCCAGATCGCGTGACGAGAGAAAGCGCGTCGAGATGCGCTTCGCGCACCTCAAGACCCATCACCGCTTCGAACGACTTAGGTTGCGTGGCCTCTCCGGCGCCCGCGACGAGTTCCACCTCGCCGCCATCGTCCAGAACCTCAAGACATTGGCGCTGCGACTGCTCCGGCCGCCATCGCTAGTCCCTGCGTGCGCGTGAGTTGCGTTAGTTCAGCAGGCGTAAGGAGACCGGCCCAGCCGGGAGATCATCGGCGGCTATCAGCCCGCCACGTCGATCACCGAAGCCTCAGTCCATCGACGCTCGGTCTAGCAGCGGCCTTTTTCGACAGCATCGGCCATGAGCGGTCTTCGGTCGCTGGGGGCGGTGCGTCCGCTCTGTGAGCGGACTTCCATTACCAAAAAC
>DATHUB010000064.1:0-4449 GCA_035462695.1 Coriobacteriia bacterium
GTTCCACAGCTCGCGGGACTTGTTCATCACGAGCACGAACGCCGTCGTGGTGTGCAGGTAGACCGCGAACGGAAGCGCGATGAGCGTCATCCGCATCGCGAGCTTGTGCCCGCCCTTGCCCGTGATCAGCACCCAGAGGTCGATGAAGCAGATCAGCATGTAGATGTTGGCCGCGCTACCCGTGTAGACGAACGGCGAGGTCGGGTTCGGCGTGAGGAGCATCCACACAGCGCGCGCCGGACGCTCCATGTCGGTCACGATGCCGAGCAACGCCATCATCACGAGTACGCCGGCCTGCAGCACCGCGAGACGCGAGAGTGGAGCGAACTGCTTGGCGCCGAAGAGGTGGACGCTCGCGTAGACGGCGAGCCCGCCGGCCGATAGCCCGATGTAGTACATGTAGTTCGTGAACCACAGGCCCCACGGGTAGTTGTCGCGCATTGCCATGACGCCGCCGCCATTGCTGAGCATCGCGAACCAGGCGAGGCCGCCGAGCAGAACGCCGGTCATGAGCAAAGAGATGAACGCCCAGTAGCGCGGGCCCGCAGTCTTCAGTGAGCCAAAGTCGCAGTCGACTCCGATGATGTTCTTCACGCCGGGACGTGGGGAGGTGATCAGAGCCACGTCATCACCCCACATACCAGATCATAGGTTCGGTCCCGTACTCTTCTTTCAGGCGCCACACGCGGCGCGTCTTGATCAGCTGCGAGACTTCGCTCTCGGGGTCGTTCAGGTCCCCGAACTTGCGAGCCCCGACCGGGCAGGCCTCGGTGCAGGCGGTGGTGCCGCCGGCGCGGGTGCGCTGCACGCAGAAGGTGCACTTCTCGACCACGCCGGCCTTCTCCTCGACCGGGACCTTCGGATTGACCTCGTCCTCGGGAACGTGCGGCTCGACCCAGTTGAAGTGGCGCGCGCCGTACGGGCACGTGACCATGCAGTTGCGGCAGGCGATGCACTTCTCGTAGTCGATGACGACGATGCCGTCGGGGTCCTTCCACGTCGCCTTGACCGGGCATCCGTAGACGCACGTCGGCTTCGCGCACTGCATGCACTGGACCGGCAGGTACCACTTGTCGGGGCGTCCGCCCTCTTCGTAGTCGACGTTGGTGTGTTCGATGTCGACCTTGCCGGGCTCCATCTCGAGCACCTGTATGTAGGTGAACCCCGCGTCACGGCCGATGTTGTTCTCTTTGACGCAGGCGTAGACGCAGCGGCGACAGCCGATACACGCCTTGACGTCGATGACCATGGCCCACTTCTCGTCGCCCGGCGCCGGGGCGTAGTGCACCGTCTTGCCCGGGTAGTTGATGGGCTGGTCCTCGTGAATGATCTCGTCGAGCACTTCATCGCCCGTGCCCTCGCCCGAGCTCGTGCTCTCGGTGGCGCCCGCCGCGCTCGTTCCCGCTGTTAGTGCCGCGGGGACCACACCGGCCGCCATGATTCCGGCCACAGCACCCAGGCCGCCGAGGAAGTTGCGTCTCGAGACGGTGAGGCCCTCAGGGGCAGTCGCGTTCTCAGGCGCCTCCAGGTTGGCGCCGGCAGCCAGACCCGTGCGGGTCGACTTCTTCTCTTCACTCATCGCTTGGGCCTTCCTACGGTGAGATAGCCGACCACTGCGAGCGACCAGACTGCGCCGAGTGAGGTCACGATCCAGAGCCAGGTCGGGGTTTCAACGGGCGGTTGGACGGGAGGGCCGGCGAACGGCGTGAACGCCTCGCGATCGGCACCTACCGCATTCACTTCGACGCCGGTCCCCTGGAACGGGGGCAGCGCCTCGACGTATATCCATGAAGGGGTGTGGGGGTTGTGACAACCCGACGAAGTGCACTTCTCGGCGTCCTTGCCGTGAATTCCGGCGGTGAACTCCCGGTACTTCTCGAAGTGGCAGCGCTGGCAGACGCGCGAGACATCGCCCGTGATATCGACGAGGCTCCCGTCCGGCAGAATGAGCTTGCCAGGGTTCTTGGAGGGCTCGTCATGACACGCGAGACAGGCCTTGTCGCCCTCGCCGAGGATGTCGTGAGCCTCGAGTTCGATCTCGTGCTTCTCCATCCCGTTGGGAAGGGGCTTTGTCGGCTGTCCGTCCGAGCCGAGCGTCACCGGATGGCACCCCGTGCAAGGGTAGAACGCGAGCTCGCCCGTTGCGGCACGACTCGCGTAAGCGGATCCGGCAATGGAGAAGAAGCACGCGAGAGTCATTGCGATGAGCGGCACAAGGACGACAGCGGTGCCGGATAAGGCACGTGTGCGCATCCGAGTAACGGTCGCTCTCCGCGATTGCATGAGTTCTATGGCGCCCACACCACCCTTAGTAGTTAACGACATATGAAGGTCGGAAATGACACTATCAGCGTGATTGTGAGCAGCGATTCGCGCGCCATTGACGTAATGTTAGGGTTTGATTAGCGGCGCTCGGCCAGCTGTGGACTATGCTCCATCCGTAAAGGTCTGCCGTCTCAGGGAGCGCACGTGGCGAAACGCGTTCTGGTCGTCGATGACGAGGAAGCAATCCTCAAGGTCGTGGACTACGCGCTGTCTCAGGCGGGCTACGAGGTGCACACCGCCGGTGATTCCGCCGGTGCTGAGTTCATGTATTCCCAAATAAACCCAGACTTGGTGATTCTTGACATCATGCTGCCCGGCAAGTCCGGGCTCGATATCGCCAAGGACCTGCGCGCTGAGTCCAACGTGCCGATCATCATGCTCTCCGCGCGCGGCGACGAGGTCGACCGCATTCTCGGCCTCGAATTCGGCGCGGACGACTACGTCACCAAGCCCTTCTCCCCGCGCGAGCTGGTCAGCCGAGTCAAGGCCATCCTCAGGCGTACCGACGGCAACACCGATGACAAGGCGTGCATCCAGGTCGCCGACCTCGAGATCGACACCAAGGCCCGCCAGGTGAAGCTCTGCGGCCAAACGATGCACCTCACGAGCTCCGAGTACGGGATCCTTCTCTACCTCGCGAAGCACCCCGGCACTGCGTACTCTCGGCAGTCGATCCTCTCGGCACTGTGGGACGAGTCCCCGGTGGGCGACGAGCGCGCCATCGACGTGCACATCCACAACATCCGAGAGAAGCTCGAAGAAGACCCCAAGAACCCGAGCTACATCCTGACCGTCCGCGGCTTCGGGTACCGGCTTAGGGAGCCCTAAGCGCCATGGCGCGCCGCAGGCGAGCGTCAATACGGCTTTGGCAGACCGCGCTCTTCATCGTCGTTATCGTGGTCGCGATCCTCATCCTGTCGGGCTCGCTCTCGGCCGGCCTCAAAGGCACGCTCACCCGGATGGCGCAGGACACCGAGCTGCGCAACGCCTCGGCACTCTCCCGCCGGCTCGAGCCCGAGTTCCCGGTCACCGTCGAGAGCATGGACCGCGTCCGGCAGGTCATCGCCGAGTACCGCGGCGTCTACGGCGGCGGCATCTGGGTCTACGACCGCGACGGCACGCTGCTCGAATCGGCCTTCGACGCCGGTCCTCCCGATGCGGCTCTCGAAGCCGCGCGTATCGGCGGGCTCGCCGAGAACCCGCCGTACTCACGCGCTGATCTTCGCCCCGACGGCTGGGTCATCGCCGCCCGGCCGCTGCACGGCCCGGCTGAAAGCCGCGAGGGCGTCGTCGTCACGTCCAGCTCCGTCGCCGAACCCCTTCGGATCCTCGCCGCGGTTCGCTCGCGTCTCTGGATCACCTTCTGGGTGTCGCTCGGCATCGCCGGGCTGCTCGGCTTCGGCTTCTCCCAGCTCATCACCCGGCGCATCCGCGCGATGTCGGACGCCGCGGCCGCGATCGCCGGCGGCGACTTCGCCCAGCGCCTTCCCACCGGCTTCATCCCCGACGAGGTCTACGACCTTGCCGAGTCCTACAACAGCATGGCCATGAAGCTCGGTGAGGCCTTCGGCGCGATCCAGGAGAGCCAGCGCCAGATCGCCGCGGTCGTCGAGTCGATGGCCGAGGGCGTCGTGGCGTTCGACTCGGAAGGCATCGTGCGCGTCATCAACCCCGAGGCGGTGCGTCTGCTCGGCCTGACGGGGCGCGACGTCGAAGGCACGCCGGCCGACGAAGTCACCGACGAGCCAGCCGTGCTCGAGATGGTGCACTGCGCCCTGTCGGGAGACAGCTCCTCGAAGACGATCCCGCTCGGACAGTGTGTCGTGCTGATGCACGGCACTCCCCTGCCCGACCCTGCAGGCGGCGTCGACGGCGCGGTGTTGCTGCTCGCCGACGTGACCGAGCGCCACCGCGTCGAGGACGCGCAGCGCCGCTTCATCGCTGACGCGAGTCACGAGATGCGCACGCCCATCGCCGCGCTCACGGGCATGCTCGAGCTACTTGAGGACGGCGCCAAAGAGGATCCCGAGGTCCGCGACGACTTCATCCACACGATGCAGGTGGAGTCCGACCGGCTCGGCCGCCTCGTCGCCAGCGCGCTCTCGCAGAACGCGAACGAGTCGG
>DATHUB010000065.1:0-2113 GCA_035462695.1 Coriobacteriia bacterium
GACGATCGTGCGCCCGGTCGGCCTCTCGGACTCGCCCCCCACGGGCGACTATCGCGTGTCTCTCGACGGCTCGATTCCTCGTAAGGTGTCGCGTATCTCCCGCTCTGATGTGGCCGCGGTGATCCTCAAAGCGCTCGAGACCGACGCCTTCCACCGCAGGACGCTGGTCGTTGCTCAGTAGCGTCCGCTACCAGCCCAGCGTACCGGCACCTCCCTTGAACGGCCCCACGATCTCCGGTGTGATCCACCCTCCGTAGAAGCCGCCCTGCTGGGGCTCCACGCGCACGCCGTCGATCGTGCACTCGTCCATCTTCTGCGGATAGAAGGCGAAGTAGTCGGCGATAGCCGAGTAGGGCGCCGAGGGAGACGGATAGAACCACGCTGCGTCGTTGACTTCGCGGTCGCCCACGACAACGTTCACGTAGCGCGCCACACCCTTGTACTCACAGTGGGTGGTCGTGCGCGACTCGGTGAGGTGCTCCCGGGCAACGTCCTCCGGCGGGATGTAGTAGCTCGGCGGGTGGCTGGTCTCGAGGTAGCGGTAGGCGCGTGTCGTGTCTGCGATCACTGCGCCATTGAAGACCACGCGTACCCGCGTGCCTACCGGCTCGATCACGGGTGGACGTGGATAGTCCCAGACCGACTCCTGCCCGGGTGCCGGTTCGATTCTCTTCATTCGGACGCCTCCGTTGCTTGGGTGCTAGTGGAGCGGACGCCCGAGACGCTCGACCACAAGCTCCGAGGACTGGCGCAGTGCGGCCAGTACTACCGAGATACCCGGGTTAGTTCCGCTTCCTCGGCGGATCGCGGCCCAGATGGAGCGGTTCAGCTGGAGGTCGGCGATCTCTCGCACCGCCACGTTGGGCAGCACGTCCGTCAGCGCAAGGGCCGGGCCGAGCGCCACGCCCAGTCCGGCGTTGACGGCGGCCAAGATGACCTCGAAGTCCATCGAATGGAAGTCCGTTCGCGGCTCGAACCCGCTCTGGTGGCCGGCCGCCTTCACAAGGTCGAGCATGGACGTCGAGTCACGTCCGACGATCCACTCCTCGTCGGAAAGCTCGGTCACGGCCACCGGGCCCCCCCGGACAGCGAGCGGGTGGTTAGCGGGTAGGGCGAGGTAGACGCGCTCCGAGACCAGCTCTTCGCGCTCGATGCCCGGATCTTCGAGGGACGGCAGCAAGTCCCACTCGTAGGTGAGCACCACATCCAGGTCCCGCGCCTTGAGTGCCGGCAGCGACTCTTCCGGTTCCAGGTCGATCATCGACAGCTGAAGGTTCGGGTGTTGCGCTCTGAGGTCGACCAGGGCGGGCACCAAGATGGCTCGGGCGGCCGTCGGAAAAGCCGAGACGCGCACCCGGCCGACGACGCCTCGTGCGGAAGCAGCAAGATCCGCCTCCGCATGCTCGATCTCGGCCAAGATGCGCTCGGTGTTCGCTACGAGCCGCTTTCCTGCCTCGGTAAGCCGTACTCCACGGCCCTCACGCTGTAGCAACGGGACGCCCGCTTCGCGCTCCAGCACGGCCATCTGCTGCGACACGGCGGACGGGGACATGAAGAGAGACTCGGCCGCCGCCGCAATGGTCCCCTTCGCGGAAACCTCCCTGAGCATGCGTAATCTAGTGACGTTTAACATGAAGTACAACTTACGGTATGCATTAGAAAAGGGCAATGTATCTTTAGGGTCAATGGGTCGATTATTGCATTAGGTCGGGAGAACAAAGAGTTGTTCCGATCGAATCGAAGGAGGCACGGCCATGAATGACAGCTTCAGCGCAGGCTCGGTGTACTGGGGTCGTACGCTGCTCGCACTCGGGAGCGTCGTTGCCCTGTCAGTCCTGATTCACATCCTCTAGTCCCCCTTGCGTCCGCCGTCGGGCATCCCCCCGACGGCGGCGGTCCCAAAAAGTAACGCCCCGCAGCGATTGCTGTGGGGCGTTATTCATTGCGCAGTCATATTTATCCCTCTATTCGGCCGCGACACCGTACTGGAGCGCAGCCTTGCTGTCGGACACCGCTGCGCCTGACGGTGCGCTGAACGCTATCGTTCGACCGGCATGCGCCCGCTCGACGAGCACCGTGAGAACCTCGGACGCCCTGTGGGTGAGGATGGTGA
>DATHUB010000066.1:0-1879 GCA_035462695.1 Coriobacteriia bacterium
CTCCATCGTCATTGCGTCACCTGCGATCGCCATCGTGGTGCCGATGAAACGCTGGGGGTCTCGGAAGGCCAGGGCGACGAACCGGCCGACATCGTCAACGGCGATGAGGTACTGCATCGATTCCGGCCAGCGGTTGTTGCGGAGGTGTCCGTTGAGTATCTCGTCGCGATGACCCAGGTAGTTCTCCATGAAGGTGACCGGTCGCCAGATCGTGGCGGGCAGTCCGAGCGACTCGATGTACTCCTCGATGTGGTGCTTGGAGACCACGTAGCCGGGGCCCTTGTCCGAGTCGGCGCCGACCACTGAGTTGTAGACAAAGTGCCTTACTCCTGCCTCCACCGCGGCTTTGGCCAGGTTCTTCCCCTCGGTCTCCTCGGCCTCGACTCCCTCCGGCGTCGGTGTCTGCATGCTGAAGACCCCGTAGGCACCTTCGACCGCTCGGTCGAGTGAGCTGCGGTCGAGCAGGTCGCCGGGCACGAGCTCGACGCCGAGTTGTTCGAGCCTGCGCCAGTGCGGTGAGTCCGAGTGGTGAGCGAGCGCCCTGACCCGCCACCCGTCCTCAAGCAGGTGGCGCGTCGCCGCTCCTCCTTGCTGACCGGTTGCTCCGGTAACGAGAATCGTCTTGTCGCTGTGCTCCATGACCGCCTCCCAACTCTCGGGTGCGTGCCCCGCCTACTTACCCGCCGCTATGCTGTAAGGGCACACACTCTCGGGAGGTTTCATCATGCGTACGTACCGGTTCCTCATCGTCGACGTCTTCACCGACCGCCCCCTCGCCGGCAATCAGCTCGGAGTCTTCACCAACGCGGTCGGTCTGAGCGACGACGAGATGCTCTCACTCGCCCGCGAACTCGACTTCTCCGAGACCGCGTTCATCCTGCCGGCCGAGAGCGGAGGCGACTTCCGTCTGCGTATCTTCACCCCGGCGCGCGAGCTGCCGTTCGCGGGACACCCGACCCTCGGAGCCGCGTTCGCGATGGCCGGCCCACTCCAGAGCACCCTCATTCGCATCGAGACGCCCGGCGGTATCGTCCCCGTCATGATGGAACGCGAGGGCGCGAAGTTGGTCTTCGGGCGCATGGAGCAGCCCATCCCGACCGTCGAGGCCTGGCGTGATGCCGAGCAGTTGCTCGACGCCCTCGGCGTGGCCGGCTCTCAGCTGCCGATCGAGGTCTACGACAACGGCGTCCGACACGTCTTCGTCATGCTTCCGAGCTTCGCCGAGGTGGCAGCGCTCAGGCCCGACACTGCTCGGCTCGCCGCGGTTGCCCGCGACACCGGCGTGAACGTGTTCGCGGCAGACTGCACCCAGGTGAAGACACGGATGTTCTGGACCGACCTCGGCGTCGGCGAGGACGCCGCTACCGGCTCAGCCGCAGGTCCGCTAGCGCTTCACATGGCGCGGCACGGGCGCCTCGCGTGGGGCGAAGAGCTCGAGATCTCCCAAGGTGCGGAGATTGGTCGGCCGAGCACGCTCTATGCGCGGGCGATCGGAAACGCCGACTCGATCGAGCGCGTCGAGGTCGGCGGCTCGGCGGTAGTAGTGGCACGGGGCGAGTTCGGGCTGTGAGCGGCCGGGGCACCCGAGCACCGAGCCGCCCCACGCGCCTTCTCTCAGCGATTCATCCACGTGATCGAGAGCTGCAGCACGGTGGCGGTCGCCACCCACGCCAAGTACGGGGTCAGGGCGAGCGAGGCCACCTTCGCGAACGGCCAGAATGCGACCATGCACCAGACGATGGTCGCGAGCACGATGAGGATGTCGACCGAGGCGAGCGGCAGGTTCTTCAGGCCGAACAGAACCGGCGTGAACGCGACGTTTGCCGCAACGTTGAGCACTATCGGCACCAGAAGCCACGCGGGAGCGTCGCCCCTCGCG
>DATHUB010000067.1:0-1636 GCA_035462695.1 Coriobacteriia bacterium
CTTCCTCGCCTTCGTGTGGATGTACTTCGACCGGGTCGGCCGAGAAGAAGCCATGATGCTCGACACATTTGGCGACAAGTACGCGAAGTACGCCGAGACGACCGGTCGGCTGGTACCGTTCGTGGGGCGCGGACGACTCTAAGGTTGTCGTGTCTCCGCTGCCCTCGCTTCCTGAACAGCGTTAGCGGCGGCGCGGGCATCAAGCAACAATTGAGGGAAGCGCTACTCGATCGAACCGAAAGGGCCGGGGCGAATCGCACCGGCCCTCCGTCTTGCTCTGAACATGCGCCTACCGCGAGTTGAGAGTGCGGAGCACGCGCGGAGCGGCAGACTTCCCATGCGTCTTAGCGATCTCGGCGACCGCTGTGGTGCGCCTCGTCACCAGCATCGTCGTGCCGAGCAGTGCGGACACGAGCAAGCCGGTGTCCTCACGGATACCGAGCGAGAATGCAGCGGTCGAGCCAACAAGCGCCCAGAGCAGCGGGATGGCGACCAGATACTTGGGCATCGTGCGCTCGGAGAGCAGCAGCATCCCGAAGGTGAAGATCACGAGCGGGCAGGGGGTCAGGCCGAAGACGGGCCCGTTGGGATAGCCGTGACCCGACAGCATTCCGACCAGCGGGTAGACGACCATCGAGAAGGCGACCATGACCATACCCATGCGTGAGCGCGCGTCGCGGAGCGAGAAGCCAAAGCGCAAGCGGCCCCGATAGGCCTCGATCGAGAAGGCGACGGCCTGCACGACGAACGCGAGACCGAACAGCCGCGCCGCCGGGTTGATCGCCGAGAAATGCATCAGGTGGTAGACCACGCCGGTCCATCCCCACATCGCCGCGAGTGTGACGGGCACTAGTCGCTCGGAACCGCGTGGGCCACGAACCGCTGAGAATACTGCGAGTGCGCCGAGCGCGTAGGCGACGAGGGGCAGAAGTCCGATTGCGTTGTTGTAGGTCGTGAAGACGCCGATGAATTGGTTGATGGTGAACGGGAGTTGCATGGTGTTCCCTCCTCAGACTCTGGTCGATCTCCGTGTCGACCGGTAACGGTAACAGCGTTACAGTAACAGTGTACCACAAACGATGTCAACATAAACTTTCGCTGGACTTTGGGTGTGTATCGCCGTTACTGTATCAACGTGCCGAAAACCGAAGGAGGAACCGCATTGCCTAGACCGGTAGACCCCGATCTCGCAGACCGGATCGTTCAGGCAGCCGCCGACTTGCTCGAGAAGAAGGGCATCGATGGCGTGACCATGCGGGCGGTTGCCGCCGAGGCCCAGTGCAGCGCGACCACGATCTATCAGCGGTTCAAGAACAAGGACGAACTGCTCGACCATGCGGTCGTGCGAGGACTCGAGTGGTTCAACGCGATCCAAGTCGAGCTGCCGGAGAACACCGCGGGGCTCGAGCGCCTCCGCGCGACTTCACATTCCTACGTCGAGTGGGGCATCAAGAACCCGGCAATGTACCGGCTCATCTTCGAGCAGCGGCTTCCCAAGCCGGCCGCTGGCGCCGAGCTCAAACGGCGTCGTCGGGGATGGGAGCTGCAGCGCGACATGCTCACCGAGTTGCTAGCCGAAAGGCCTTTAGGTGCGCCCCCGGTCGATGTCGACACCGCCGCGGACGTAGTGTTCGTC